>JAFDXA010000160.1 GCA_018268185.1 Bacteroidota bacterium | reverse complement strand
TTAGGGATTTCCTGCTGGCCCTGAACAGTGAGAAAGTGCGATACATTCTGGTTGGGGGATTTTCAGTTATACTTCATGGCTACTCCAGAACAACCGGGGATATGGATATCTGGGTGGATAGAACATCAGACAATTATGCAAAACTCAAAAATGCTTTCCTGCATTTTGGTATGCCTGTATTCGATATGACAGAGAACAACTTCCTGATGCACCCCACCTGGGATGTATTTACATTCGGAACTCCCCCTGTAGCTATCGACATCATGGTAAAGGTAAAAGGGCTGGACTTTGGCGCCTGTTATGAGAGGTCTGTGATTTTTGAAGACGAAAAACTCAAGATCAGGGTGATTCATAAAAATGACCTCATGGAAGCAAAGAAAAATGCCGGCCGATCAAAAGATCTCGATGATCTTGAAAATCTTGCTTAATTGAAATTATTTAATCACTAAAAAGTTAGTGAGCAGATTACATATCACAGGATATCAATGTGCAAAATCTGCTTCAAAATTTCCTTTGATTCTTTCTATCGGCGGATTGAAATACCCGAACTGTACATGAGGAAATTCTTCATGAATCAATTCCTGTAATTGTTTTACGCCAATACATTCGCCGGTATCAGCTTCATCTATTTTTTCAAGATACCAATCAGGATCGATATTGAAATTCCTCCACTGAATCATACATAGATCTGTTTCCCGGATAAAATCACGGAGCGCTTCATATTCTTCCACGCTATCCGTCATGCCCGGAAACACAAAATAATTGATGCTGGTCCAGGCGCCATAACTGCGTGCTGCTTTCAGGCTTTCTTTGATATCAGCAAAACTGTAATTATTCGGTTTGTAATAAGCTGTATAAATTCTTTCCCTCACCGAATTGGTACTTACCCGGATGCTGTTCAGCCCCGCTTCGCAAAGCGCTCTCACAGCGTCGGGTTTACTACCGTTCGTATTGATATTGATGCTTCCTTTTGAAGTATGTTTTCTTATTTCGATGATCGAATCCCTGATCGTTTCCCACATCAGCAATGGTTCGCCCTCACATCCCTGGCCATAGCTGATGATCGGGTATGCTGCTGTTTCAAGATGCGGAACTGTGAATTCAACGATCTCTTCGGCTGTTGGTTTAAATGTAAGCCTGTCCTGCGTGCTGAATATCTCTTCCTCCTGCGGCTGAAAACTGATGCAACCGATACAATTGGCATTGCAGGCCGGAGAAACCGGAACAGGACATTCCCATCTTCCCAGTGAAAGGTTCCTTGCAGCCGGACAGGTATAGGTCATGCAGCAATTTTCCATCAGGTGTTTTACCAACCTGTTGTGCGGATAAGCTTTCAATAAACCTGCGGCTCCTTCTTCTATTTTATCACAATCATAACCTGCGGCTTCCTGTCGAATGTCTTTTTCGATCCTTACGGCTGTTACATACATTTCATCATTGAACCAGCCAACTGCGGTATAACAGAATAAAGGTAATGTGGGAGCATCGGGCAGTGTTTCGTATGCCGACATGAATAAGCCCGTATGAGCTGGTGGTATGAATGCAGCCACGGCCCAGCCTTTATCGCAGATACGCATCTCCCCTGTTTCTACATCAATGCCAATTCCCCGGCGGCCGGGCAATTCATATAATTGTCCGCCATCAGGTAACAGAATCCAGTCTTCAACAGGAATGGGCAAAGCGTCCCATCCGCTACGGCCAGCCACGTACAGGCTTGTATCTTCGAAGATATTGCCGTTGCCGTCGGAATATAACAGGAATGGGGATTGCGTGAGTATTTGCATGCCGCAAAGTTAATCAATCGGCTTCATTTTTAATTGTCCAATTGACGTTTACAGAAAGCATTGAAAGCAGTTTCATCAACAGAAGCGGCTACCTTTTTTTCCAGCACAACCTGTATCAGTTTATTATTGGCAAGATCGATGGTTAGCACATTATCTTTCAGGATCGCATTATTCACTTCCTTCCAGGAATATATTTTTACCGGGAACGAAGGATAACGTATGCCTGCTTCTGAAAACAAAACCCTGAAAGGCCTGTTGGCATAAAAACCGATCACGGCAAAACAAATGATGCAGGCTGCGGGCAGGTAGGTTCCCGAAGCCATCCACAACAATGCAGATATGATGAGGGCTATTTCTGCCCGAAAAGAAGCTAACCTTCCTGTAAAAAAATTAATGAGAAATAAAACCAAGGCAACATATCCGATTATCAAACCAAAAAGGCTGATGTTGTGCAGCCTGTTACCCGAGGTATTAAAAAAAACATAACCGAATGCAAAACAGTTGATCAGTAAGATGAACAATGTTACGTACTGGTAGGTCTTTGCTTTTTCGTTGGGCAACAGGATCGAATATTCACTCATGCCTTACTTATTGCTTGCGATGAGCAGGTTGCATAATTTGTACAACACCCGGGCGCCTACGTTTTCATCCCATTCGTTCTGGCTTACACCAACTTCATTGAGATCGAAACCGATGAGCTTACGACCACTCTTCAATAATTTATTCAGCAGGTAATATACCTGTTCTGTTTCAAAACCTCCCTGAACGGGGGTTCCTGTATGCGGACAAAGTTTCGGATCCAATCCATCAATATCAAAACTCACAAAAACATGTTGCGGAAGTTTGCTGATGATATCATCTGCAATACTCTTCCATGTTTCGCCTTCATATTGCCTTTCTTTGATGAGCTTATCAAAGTAAGTAATAACACGGCCATTGCTGTTTGAAACGTAATCCAGTTCTTCTTCACAGAAATCACGGATACCAACCTGCACCAGCGTTTTCAGGTTAGGTATCTGTTCGAGCGCATTG
>JAFDXA010000015.1 GCA_018268185.1 Bacteroidota bacterium | reverse complement strand
TGAGAACATCTTTAATACCATAATGCTGCAGGGAAACTATGAAATCAAAGGCAGCCGAAAAATGCAGTTTACTTTATCAGGTCAGTTGATCAGGCAGGATGCCGTGAATGGGGGAGGGAATAATGATCCCGCTAAATCATACTTTGAAGCAAATGGGAAGTCATTTATACTGGGTAGTTCAGCCCGCTTGCAGGTATCTCAGTGGGATATCTCATTCAATTACACAAGGATTACAAAAGCCGGCCGTTTTCTTTTTCCAAGGGAATGGGGAAAGGAACCACTGTTTACATTTCTTCCACGTGAAAGAAGCGAGGGACTTGGTAATGTGAATGCGTACATGATTAAAGTGAAATATGATTTTGAAAAGGCCCGGCTTGCGTTTGAATCCGGTTCTGGGTTGTATATCCTTCCCACAGTTTCAGATTTTCGGTATAATAAATATGGAATGACTTCCTATTTTCAGGAAAATATTCTGGTGGAACATACCTTCAGCAGAAAGCTTGAAGGTATGAAGGCTTCATTGCTTTTTGTGTATAAAGGCAAGTATGGGAACGATTATGTAGCAGCAAAAAACATCATTAATAAAGTGAATGTTTCTTTGTGGAGCCTGCAGTTGAATTACCTGTTGCATTACTCAAAGTAAACATAGTTCGTTTGTTATAGTATTGCCGTTTTTTGTAATTCGCAGTAAATTTCATTCCTTTAATGACCACCCGCAAGGTCACCATGCATAATTACGGCAGGTATATCTATACAATTTTAATTGCAACACTGTTGTCAGCAACAACGGTAAGTTTACCTGCGCAGGAAAAACTGAATACTCATTATCCCAAAAACACAGTAGATATACAGGCGCTCGGCAATAAAGGGTTTATAGCGCTCGGCTATAACAGGGCCTTGTTTCAATCGGGACGCTTTGCTTTGCTGTTGGGCCCGGCAATTGGTTTTGTACCGGGTTCGCATGAAGATACCACCAACTCAATACCAACTTTTTTTCACATGAACCTGGGAGCAAATGCTGGCTATCGGGTACAGCTGTTTGAAGCCTCTGTAGGACTGAGCTATTCCAGGATATTATTGAGCGATAAGTATAACGCCAGGCCGAAGCCGAATTACAACCGGGTTTTGGGCGACATATCTTATATCCAGCATTTCAAAACCGGGGATATTTCAATTAAAATTTCTTTTACTCCAATATTATTCGATGATGGTGCTGATGATGTACAGAACATCCCGGTAGGCCTTACCTTCCGGGTAGGTTTATGAGGAAAAAAAATTGGCGTATCTTAAAAGAAGAATATTCAGATTTTAATATGAACCAGGTTCAGTTTGCCGATAAAGTAAAAACCATACTGGAGGTTGACGATCATGTGATCGGCCTCGCTGTGGGTGGCTCATGGCTCAGCAACCAGCTCGACGAATTCTCAGATCTTGACCTCGTGATCGTAACTGAAACAAAGATCACTGATAACAGAAGCAGGATGCTTGCTTACGCTGAAAAGTTCGGCAACCTTTTATCCGCCTTTACCGGCGAGCATGTGGGTGAGCCGAGGCTGCTGGTTTGTTTATACGATGATCCATTGCTTCATGTAGATCTGAAATTTGTTACACTGGATGAATTTGCAGTACGCATTGAAGATCCCTTTATCCTGCTGGATAAAAACGATAGGTTGAACAATGTATTAAAAACAACGGAGGCTAAATTCCCCTTTGCAGGATACCAATGGATGGAAGATCGATTCTGGACATGGGTGCACTATATGCTGGCGAAGATCGGTCGTGGCGAGTATTTAGAAGCGCTTGATGCCTTTGGTATATTAAGAATGCTTGTGCTGGCGCCTTTGTTACATAAGAAGAATAACAACCTGCCACGGGGCGTGAGAAGGGTAGAGCAGGAACTGGCGGAAGGCGACCTGGAAGAACTAAAACGTACGATCCCACATTACAGCAGGCAATCTTTATTGGATAGCCTGGCGCATGCAGTCGAATTGTACGGGAAATTGCGGGCAGAACTTTTTGAAGAGAATATTATTTTAAGAAAAGAAACTGAAGACAGGGTAATGCATTATTTCAATGAAATAAAAGCGATGAGCACCTGAGATTAACAGTAATGCAAATTTTATAGAAAACTGGTATGAAAAACATGTCAGGTAAATTAAGTGGTGGCGACCTCCGATCAATAGCCCAAGCTAACGAGGTGGTGAAAAGTCTCCATTCCCAAAAAGAATTTGATGAACTGTTCGGGGAATTATATTCAACAGACCGGCTGGTGGTGATGCGGGCTGCTGATGCCATCGAAAAAATTACTTTGGGCAAACCTGAATACCTCGGCGGGTATAAAAAAGAACTCCTGGCATTCCTATCTGCTTCCGGCCATATTGAATTCAAATGGCACCTGGCGCTGTTGATAACACGGGTAAAGCTATCTCCAAAAGAATTGCGTTCAGTGTGGGAAATACTGAAAACATGGGCTTTGAATAAAAAAGAAAGCAGGATCGTAAGAGTGAATGCAATACAGGCAATGTTTGAACTTTGCAAACTGCAGGAAGAATTGCAGGCAGATTTCAGGGATATGACTTCAGCAGTAGAAAAAGAGCAGATACCTTCCATCAATGCAAGGCTCAGGAAGATCCGGGCAAGTCATTGATCATGGATACATAACCTGTATAAATATGTAGTATTATTTTATCAGTAAGCTCATGAAACACAAAAACTTTTATATACTACTGTTTCTATTAACAACACTACAAGGTTGTTACTTGCTCAAAAAATCCAGAGACAGGCATATAACACAATTTGCATTAAGCAATAGATCGGAAATAAAAGAAGCGGCAGCGATTGCTGTAGCAATTGCTTTTGAACAACGGAAAAACAGTTTCTTCATTTCACAGGTCATCGATACTTCTGTCAGGCGCAAACTCAGGAGATATGGAAATATGATCACCGTGTGTTTCAGTGACGGCCCTAGTTATGAAATTCCGGATAGCTGCGTAACTTTTACCACTATCACCCTGGTTGGGGCCACAGATATCATCTATGATTTTGCCGCGAGGGACAGGAGGTTTGAAGACAAAAAGGATAACCGCCGGGATTATTATTTTATAAGGGTTGCAGATAGGTTGTATTACCGGAGGCGCCCCGTACCCATGATGTGATCGCTGAAACAGGCTTTGTATTTTAACCGGAATTTTGTTCCTTTAGGTAAGTGTGGAGGTAGTATTCTTCCTTCTGCATAGATTCTTATCACACGAACCGTGGAGATCTCTTTTCTTGATGTTTTTTAAAGAAGTAAAAAGCAAAGATTCTATAAATGCACACAAATATAAATTCATAAATACAATAATCATTTAACATGGCTAAAGCGGAGAATAAAACAGTAGAAACAAAGGGGAGTGTAACCAGCTTCCTCAACAGCGTTGCTGACGAAACAAAAAAGAAAGATTGTTTTGCCATTGCTGAGATCATGAAACAGCAAACCGGCTTTGATCCCAAAATGTGGGGACCTGCCATTGTGGGTTTCGGATCCTATCATTATAAATATGAAAGCGGCAGGGAAGGGGATGCACCCCTGGTAGCTTTTTCGCCCAGGAAATCAGAGATATCTTTATACCTCTCTTCCAATTTTGAAAAGAGAGAAGAACTGCTTGCAAAATTCGGTAAGCATAAAGCTGCTAAAGGTTGTGTTTACATCAAAAAACTTGCAGATGTAGATGTGGAGGTATTGAAGAAAATGGTAGCGCTTTCTGCAAAGCATGTAAAAAAAATGTATAAGTAAAAACTGGTTTTCTCGGTGGATATTTTACCCCAGGCCTTGCGCATATGCAGTGATTGGAGTTGTTAAGGCAAAGTAATAAATCCGGCTTCATATTTGGGTTTCCAATATTATCCATAAACTATAATAAAAAGGCCCGCCAAATGGCAGGCCTTTTATTGTCGATTATTAATTACATACCACCGCAGCCTGTTGTTGGCATTGGGCATGTTTTTTTATTACAGTCGGCCTTTTTGCTGCAACATGTTTTTTTGCAGCAGGTTGATTTAGCCGATTTTTTTGATTTCCCTTTTTTACCTCCGTTTCCGGCCTGGGCAGAAAAACCTGCCATTACAGCCATCATCAGAAGGCCTAATCCTAATTTTTTCATTATTTGTTATTTAATAATTTGAATTGATTTTTCTTGTTCATTATTAAATAACCACTCGGGGAGGATGCCAGGGACTACTTATATATGAAGATGTTGGCCAGTCATTCCAGGTTCCGTTCTTAACCGTTTCGTAAGGCAGAATGAGGCAATGAATATTGATCTTCTGAACACCAATAAAAAGCCAGCCGCAACAGGCCATGAACGGATTACACCCATTCCGGCAATCATCCTTTATAGGTGTTCGTTGTTTCTTTTGCGAAGATTCCTTGCAACAGCTTTTTTTAGTTTTACAGCAATTCTTTGATTGGCTTATATTACCGTGAAGAATATTATTCATACCATCCATGCATTGGGTGGAGAGAAAAACAACAATCATTGCTAATATGGTTGCACCTAATTTCAACTGCCGTAAAGGTAAAACTTTATAAAATTAAACCATAGTATTTTCTATCCTGTTTTTAATTCCTGCTGTTTCAAACCGGAAATTTCAATGCAGGCCGTACTATTCCGATTGGTTCACTTTTGCACCTGGTCTGTTTTTGTGGGTATTTATAAATTTCCCATCTTTAGCAGGTGTTCAAAGCAGCAGTATTTATTTCCTGCTTTTAAATATATTTCCCTATCATTTTATTTTGCGTTATGTCTTACCAGGACCGAAAAACTTTTATCAAACAATTGGGGTTAACAGGCATGGCATTGCTGTTGCAGCAGGTGAATCTATTTGGAAGAGCGTATAACAAACTTGATCTGTCGAATGATAACGTAACTTTTTACGAATCAGGTAGTGAAGCTTATGAAGCCCTGAGAAAAGGATTTAACAAAAGGATCAATAGATACCCAAAGCTGATTGCCTTGTGCAGTAACACACAGGGTGTGGTTGAGGCCATTCAATATGCTGCAAAAAATAATTTACCGGTAACGGTTAAAAGCGGCGGTCATTGTATGGAGGGATTCAGTTGCAATGATGGAGGTATGGTGATCAACCTTTCCTTGTTGAATAAATTGAGCATGCCCGACAGTAAAACACTTTCTGTAGAGCCTGCCTGCCTGCTCAAAACCATTTATGAAACGTTGATACCAAAAGCTAAATACCTGCCGGGTGGTAGCTGCCAGTCGGTAGCCATCGGTGGACTGGCATTGGGTGGTGGTTATGGTTTGATGAGCCGCAATTATGGGCTCACTTGTGACAGCCTGCTGGAAGCTACCATGGTTACTGCCAGTGGCAAAGTGGTGAATACAAAGGATGATCCTGAATTGCTCTGGGCACTCAAGGGTGGGGGCAATGGCAATTTCGGCGTGGTAACACAAATGAAGTTCAAAGTTCAGAAAGCGCCGGCCAGCATGATTAGTTTTAAATTCAGAAGTAAGAATACTACTGTTGAAAATGCCGTTGAAACATGCAGGCAATGGTTTGAGCGTTCTGCAACATTGCCGCTGACATGCTTCTCCGCATTTATTTTTAATGGACGAACTACTTATATCTTATTAACCAATACAGGTAAGAACAATGCTTCGGTGAATGAATTCATTGATTACTTCAAAGCCGGTTCAACAAAGTTCAGCAAGGGAAATCCTTTGCCCCTTGGCCGGGCACTGAAAGCATATTACGGGGAATCGAGACCAGTTACTTTCAAAAATGCCAGTGCAGGGTTGTATAAAGATTTCACAGAAATTGAATCTGTAATAGGAATGGTATTTGCATTGGTCAAAAAGAAACCGGGCATATTATACCAGGTGAACACATTAGGCGGTGTTATCAATTCACCGGAACAGGAAGCCGCTTCAGCATTTCCTCACAGGCAATGTGCTTATTTTTCCGAACTGCAGGCTTATTGGGATTCCGAACAGGCAACACAAGGATTTCTCGATCATTTTGAATTGATACAACAGCAATTTACTGCAGCCGGGATCAGGGCGCAATACAGGAACTATCCCGATATCAATTTTACAAACTGGGGGCAATTGTATTATGGTAAGAATCTAGACAGGCTGCTGGCGCTGAAAAGAAGATACGATCCGGGAAACACTTTCAGTGGCCCTCAAACATTAACTATATAAGCAGCAGGGCATAAAAATTCAGAAAGCAAACTCTATGACAAAGCGGTGCATACTTCTCGGAATTTACCTTTTTATTTCTGTGCACATCGGCTTCGGCCAGGCAGGTACAGATGACGAAAAAATTTTTTCCGTGGAAAGCCTCAAAGCTGATTTGAAGTACTTAAAAAGCAAACTTGAGAACAATCACCCGGGTCTATACCTGTATTCATCTAAAGAAGTAATCAATAAAACTTTCGATAGCCTGGAAAACAGTCTGACAAAACCGTTAACCGGTCAGGCCTTTTACAAACACATCAGCATCATCAGTTCTGTAATAAAGGATGGTCATACGATTATATTGCCGGCATCAGCTATGTCTGTTACCGATGGCGATACCAGCACTTTTCTTCCTTATCACCTGCTGATCATTGATGGCCGGTTGTATGCCGACATGGTTTTTACGAATGACAGATCAATACCCGAGGGTGCAGAGATCTCCAGTATCAACAATATGGCCGCTGCTGATGTAATAAGGGAGTTAACGGATCGACAGGTAAGGGATGGCAATAATTTAACGTACCCAACCTGGATATTGAGCAATTATTTCAGGCAGTATTTCAGTTTTATTTATGGCCATTCTTCATATTTCAGCATTGGCTATTCCATAAAAGGGATTCCCCGGAACGCAACGATCAAAGCTTTGCCAAAGGATAGCATTTATCATTACCGCCAGCAAAAATATCCCGGTAAAGTATTTGCAAAATTACCAGGTGATGGATTAAAACTTGAAATGGATTCCGGCAACAGGTATGCACTGCTTACAATAAAAGATTTTCATGATGATGTTTTGAAGAAAGAATACCGCCAGCATTTTAACAGGGAGATTGCTTCTTTTTTTGGACAGATCATTAACAGCGACACCCGCAGTCTGATACTTGATCTGAGAAATAACCAGGGAGGCGACATTGAGAATGGCGTATACCTGCTTGCTTATTTGCTTGATAAGCCCTTTTCGGTAGTGAATGAGTATTTTAATATAGCTCATGGTGAAATAAAAAATTGCAACGGGCCCTCTCTTGGAAAGCACAACCCTAAAAAAGAGAATTTTAAAGGCAACCTCTATGTTTTGATAAACGGTGGCAGCTTTTCCAATTCAGGAATTGTTGCATCCTGCCTGCGGGCCAGCAAAAGGGCAGTTTTTGTAGGAGAGGAAACAGGTGGAAACCCGGATGTACTTACAGGATTTTCCAACGACATCACCCTGCCGAATACAAAGATTTATGTGGAGGTTCCTACTAAGCAATTTGTGATGACCAGTAAAGCAAATAACCAGGCACGTGGATTAATACCCGATCACGAGATTGCTCCTGGTATAGAAGATATACTGTCGGGTTACGACAAGGAACTTCATTACACAATAGACCTGATCAATAAAACGGATCGCGGAGGCCAATAAAAATAAGCCACCCAGTTAAGGATGGCTTATTGACGGTATTGAGTAATCTGTAGTTTTTGATTGTCTTTAATTATCATCAGTTGTTACAACTTTAACCATTCGGATTATCCCAGAAGCTATAGCTGTAAGTTACATAAGCAGTTTTGTGTTCGTTGGTTTCGGGCCAATGGTGCTTGTCAAAACCCGGCGCTTTTGAAAGGGTTTCTTTTGACTCATTAAACCTGAATACTTTCTCTTCGGTATCAATTTCAAGAAGCCTTGAAGGAATAGCAAAGAATTTTTCGCCTATTCCCAGGAATCCGCCGAATTCGATCACGTAATATTCAATTTTTCCCTGGCGGATATCAAGCATGATGTCTTTGATCTTGCCGAGATGTTCTCCTTCCCTGTTTCTTACCGGTTCACCTATGATGGATGAAGCTGTGAGGTATTTAAGGGGGTAATTGCTATCCGGGTCACCTGTAAATTCCCCTGTTAAATTGTCTTTAAAGGTGTTTTCTAATTCGTGTGACATGGCTTGTTATTTTATAGTGAGAGAATTTATTTCTACTATAAAGTTACAGTGTTTTGAAGGGAGTTTCCGGTGATTTTTGTCAGGAGGAGGGGTGATTTGGGAATAGGAAATTGGTAATTGTTAATCTGGAAATTACTTTGTGATTAGGACTTCTTTTAAAATTTCTTGCTCTAGCTCATAATTCATATTTTCATTTACTGGAAAAGAAACGTTGCAGGATGTCGGGAGTTCATATTCCCTCGGTGATAACAGCAGGCTCTTTCCTGGAGGGTGGCGGTGCGATTTTCTTTGATTTTTAAAATTGGAAAATGTGGGTGTAACGCTGAAAATATTTCAATGATCCTAAGGCTTCTGGATTATAATGACATGATATTTATGACCTTTAAATCTTAATGTATGAGTTATAATGTGCATGTTTACACAAAAGAAACAATGGAAAACGAAAGGAATTTTTCCGGTGAAGATTTTTTTGAAATAGAAGAAAATATCATTGCTTTTACCCCGGACCAGTATGAAAAGTTAAAACAGATGATCGATTATGATCTTGTTGAAATCAAAAGAGATGATACGGGAGTACATTACCAGCATAAAAACGAATCGATTCCTATTTCTGGAATGCTAACGAATAATGCACTATACCTGTCAACACCCTGGAATCCCGACGGCATATTTGAAATCGGTATGCTGGCTTCAGAACTCACCGGCGGCGAATTCGCAAAGTATGATCCGCAGAATAATGGCTGGGAGTACGAGTAAACCTCAATGATTTCAATAGGTACTTTTATATGAAAAAAATATTTTCCTTTTTATTATTTCTCCCCTTTGCAGCAACTGCTCAAAAAGCAATTCCCAAATATGAGCACGACACGCTTTATTCAACCTCTGGGTATAAGATGTATAAAGGAATGGTATTGCATCTCGGAAAAGGTAGCCGTACTGATGGAAAATTCCGCTACATCAATATCAAGAGTGATGCTACCAGTGAAATGCTTGCCAATAATTCAATCATCATCCGCAAAATGAAGAACTTCGGAATATCGTCATTGGGTAATGCCTACATAGAGATCATCGGGAGCTTTAAATATAAGGATGGATCGAAGGGTATGTTGATCTTCATATTGCTTTCGAAAAGGCAATAGAATCAAACCTTTTAAACTATCCTGGAGAGATCATTGTTCCTGATGAGTGTATCGGGAAACTGAAAGAAAGGAAGGCCGCAGGTAATTAAATAGATGTAATCATGGTTTCAGTTATGAAGACAAGCCTGTTCGTAACTATATTGATTTTATTTGATGCATGCTCAAATGAGCGGTCAGGGCCACAAAGAGTTTTCGATGAGGATTATTTCAGGAAGATTTCAAGGAATGATATAAAACTGCAGGACCCTATTGCCGGGGAATGGCGTTTTTATCATACTGAAGACAGCCAGACTCTTGCAAAATACATTAAACTGAACCCCTTAAAGGCTGTTGACAAGAAAAGTAGTTTGTATATACTGCCAATAGGAAATTTTACAGTGGATCAGCAAAAAATAATTGAATTGGCAGCTGAATACCTGGAGGCTTTTTTTCAACTCCCTGTGATTATTCAGTCTGCCATTGATGATGATATAATACCGGATTCGGCAAGGCGTACCCGTGAAGATGGGCGTATTCAGTTTAACAGCCAATACATACTTCGTAAGATATTAAAAACAAAAATGCCGGATGATGGATATGCATTAATGGCAATAACTGCAAACGATTTATATCCTTCAGATGACTGGAATTTTGTATTGGGCCAGGCTTCTTATGCCGATAGGGTAGGTGTAAGTTCGATTTACAGGTTGGGGCCACAGTCTCTCGATAAGCAGAATTTTATCCTGTGCCTGAAGCGGATCATAAACATAGCATCTCATGAGCTCGGCCATATGTTTTCCATCAGTCATTGTATCTGGGCAAAATGTGTAATGAATGGCGCCAATAGTCTTTACGAAACAGATG
>JAFDXA010000159.1 GCA_018268185.1 Bacteroidota bacterium | reverse complement strand
ACATTCAACATTCAACATTCAACATTCAACATTCAACATTCAACATTCAACATTCAACATTCAACATTCAACATTCAACATTCAACATCCCTATTCACTCACCACCACCTGCAACACCTGCTTCTCCCCTCCTTCGCTGATGATCGCAAGCTGGTAGGTTCCTACAGGCAATGTTGCCGAAGGCCTGATGCTGAAGAAAGTATTTGGCTGCACAACCTGCACCAGGTCTTTGTATATTACCTGTGCCAGTTTGTTGGTAAGCAAGATGGAATAATTTCCTTTAGGTTGGTTTACAAATGCCAGGTTAATGGTATTGTCTGAAACCGGGTTCGGATAAACAGAAATACCGGGGATATTTTTACCGGCATCCACCCTGGCAATGCTGCTGTATTGCAAACGGCCATCCTGGTTCACTGCCCTGATGCGGTAAAAGTTTGTTCCATCCAATGGATGTGTATCATTAAAACCATAGTCAGCTCCGCCGCCGTTATTGGCTACCGGCATCGTGTGGCCGATAGAAATAAAATCAACTCCATTCCCGCTGCGTTCAATATTATATTGCTGAATACGCTCCTCATTGGCTACTGTCCAGTTAACAAGTATGTTGCCAGCGGGCTGCCTTGCTGCAGAAATTTTTACAATAAACACAGGCACTACACCTGATTGCCTGAACACCAGCATGAACCTGTCTGCCGAATTTGAAGCAGCATCTGCTGTAATATTGAAGTCGATAAAAGTGCTGTCGGTAAGATCAACAGGAGTACTGCTGTTCTGGAATTTATCAACCAGGTAAGCTGTTATTCCTGCAGGAATATTTGCCGGAGCAAAACAAAACCGGTATGGCTGCTGGCGAAGGTTCTGTATATGATAGAATAAGGTATCGGTTAAAACTATGGGGTTACGGGCTTCTACAGCTAAAAGCATATTATCCCGGTTCAGCCCGAAATTCTCTCCCGGGTTGAATAATTTTTTAGCATCGTAATCATTAACCTCATTACCAAAACCGGTTTCAAAGGCTACTATATTTCCATCAGCAATTAAACCGGTTTGTGTAAACAATGAAGTGAACAGGAAACTTCTCTGTGCCGGCAGAAAATTACCGGAGGCCATTGCAGGCCTGTTGGTGAGCCTGCTTCCGGAAGCCTTGCAGTTCTCATTAAACCCGATCGTACCACCACTTCCATTTCCCTGCACAAAAACCGCCTGCCCGGATTCGATGTACGGCGAAGGAACGCCGGCCGGGTAATATGTTGTTGGACTTCCTGCGCTGGGAATATAACCGGCAACACCGGTTATGGTTTGATAACCCCCAAGTCCATAATAGCCACTCATTTTAGGATCCCATACATAAAATGCATCCCTGATGCTGCTGTTTGCCAGGTACACTTTATTGAATTCAATTCTTGATGCATAAGGATTGCCAAATGTTTGAAACTGGTTGGCAGTAACCGGAACGGTTGGCGGCGGATTACCAGGCGTAAACAGAACACCTTTGCTACGCATATTGGTTGTATTGGGCGTACCGTTATAAGTGGTAACGTTCCTGTCGCCACGGACAAATAACATATAACCCAGTTTATTCTGAAGCGGGTTGCCTGTGTTGGTAACGGCTATCCAGTTTACTGCAGACTGATCGAAATATTTAAGCGAAGGCAAAGCTGTTAACGCATCGAAGCCGGTACCGGTTCCTGTAATCCATGTTCCATAACCTGTGGGAGCTGCTCCTCCTTCCTGCCATGCCTGGAAATAGGTTTGTCCTGTTGTAGGCGTTGCCAATAGCTGCCATGTTTTACCATGTTGTCCTGCACCCGTTCCGGTATGTATATATCGCTCCACGGTTACATTGCCGGTTACATCACCGGTTGTAAGTATGTCGAGATTTGCAGTTACCGTATCGGATGATTTGAGGGTAAATGATTTATCATTTGCAGTACCATCAGCATCCAGTACGGTTGTACCCTGCACCGAAAGCGTTTTGATTACCGAAGCTGTACCAGCATTTATTTTAGTTCCCGTTCCCTGGCAGGTAAGATTGTAGAAACTGGTAGGTTGAGAACCGCTGATGGCAGTACCCCCTGCCCCGCTGAATATAACGGTGCTGTTGGCCGGAACAAATACGCCATCGTTTTTCATTCCGCCGTTATCAATCACCAGGTTGATCTGGCCTGATGAAACAAGGTTCAGCCCCGATTCGATAGTTACTCCCTGTGCAGATGCAAACTGACAATATACACATAGGTATAAGGCCAATAGCCACATGGCGTTAACTGCTTTTTTAAATTTACGATATGAACCTTTGCTTTTATTGAACATCGGCCTTTTATTTAGTTCTGGAATATGCTCTCTGCAAATATGCAGTTTACTTTTGGGATTTACAATCCCCATTTCCGGGTAATCTTCGCGGTTTCGTGTGCCAGACATGACAATCAGAGTTTTCCCGTTGTGCTGCCGGGAGGCAAACCCCTGCCTGGAACTTCAGACTGGTTTGATCCAACAGCCTGCGCTTCATTGTTATTCAGCTCCACAACTGGGCCAACGGGATTTTGAGCTTTTTTTTCCGGCTCCCCGATTATTACTGTACCGGGCATAACCGGTAAAGCAGTTTCTTCTTTGGTTGCAGACCCGGAATTACCGCTCTGAATGTTGAGTTTTTTCAGCGCTTTCTTCTCTTCACCTGTTTCCTGTGCCATTGCAGTAACACCTGTGCAGGATATTGCTGCTAATAGAATTAATTTGTGTATGACCGATT
>JAFDXA010000158.1 GCA_018268185.1 Bacteroidota bacterium | reverse complement strand
ACTCCAGAATGGTGTACCGCAGGGACTGTCTTCCTCCATCATGACCCTCAACCTGAGGGAAGCTGAAAAATTCCTTTCACACGCAGGAAGCGATTGCGGTATTGCGAATGTGAACATCGGTACATCTGGTGCTGAGATCGGGGGAGCTTTTGGCGGTGAAAAAGAAACAGGTGGCGGCCGGGAAAGTGGAAGTGATGCGTGGAAAGTTTACATGCGCAGGCAAACAAACACGATCAATTTCACTGATAAACTTCCACTGGCGCAGGGTATCAAATTCGATCTCTAAAAATTTCGATAATACTTATAAGCGGTAAAAGTCCAAAGAATAATATCAATATTTTCGTCTTTTAAACATCAAAAAAGAATGAATAAGAATTCAAAATTCCTGCTGGCAGCGATGCTTTTGTGCGGATCTGCTTTTGCACAGGCCGATGAAAAATCGAAAGACGGCGACAAGGTTCCTAACAACTGGCATCTGCTGGATGCCGCTTCTACCGGCTATAACGGCATCAGCCTCGACAAAGCCTATGAACTGATCAGGACAAAAAAACTGAAAAGCAACCGGATCGTTGTGGCTGTGATTGATAGTGGTATCGATACGCTTCATGAAGACCTGAAACCGGTTTTGTGGACAAACCCCAAAGAAATTCCCGGCAACGGAATTGATGACGATCATAACGGGTACATTGATGACATTCACGGCTGGAATTTTATCGGCGGCAAAGACGGCCGTAATGTAAAAGAAGACAGCTATGAGGCTGCACGTGTTTACTACAAACTGAAGCCAAAATGGGAAGGTAAAACTGTAGATGAAAAAACCCTCAGCACTGCCGACAAGGCTGAATACATTGTTTTCACCAAAGCACGCAAAGCTGTTATGGGAGAAGATGGGGATGACAAGAACGCTGAAATGCAGTTGACCATGCTTAAGCGACTACAAACCAACCTGGCTAAAAGCGATAGCCTGCTCAAAATTGCAATCGGAAAAGATATTTATACCGGCAACGACCTGGATGCATTCAAGCCAGGAAATGCAGACGATGCAAAAGCTAAAGGTTCACTGCTCAGCCTTATGAAAGGTAATGATGCGATGGACCAGTCTAACAAAGAATTCCTCAATGGCCTCTCCGAATACATTGAATCAGAAGTTAAGAAATCTGATTCCAGGAAAAATCCACCAAGGGAATTCCGCAAGGAAGCGGTGGGTGATGATGAAACGAATCTCAATGACAGGAATTATGGCAACAATGACATCATGGCTTCTACCCCATTCCATGGTACACACTGTTCCGGTATCATTGCCGCTGCCCGTGGAAATGATAAAGGTATGGATGGAGTTGCCGATAATGTACGCATCATGATGGTTCGTGCCGTTCCTGATGGTGATGAACATGATAAGGATATTGCGAATGCGATCCGTTATGCAGTTGATAATGGCGCCCGTATCATCAGCATGAGTTTTGGAAAAGATTTTTCTCCCGAAAAGCAATGGGTGGATGATGCGTTCCGCTATGCAGAAAGCAAAGGCGTACTGCTTGTTCATGCAGCTGGTAACGATGCCAAAAATGTTGATACGGCAGATAACTTCCCCAACCCGGTTTATATCAATGGAAAAGGAAGGGCCAGCAACGTAATCACCGTTGGTGCAAGCGGGAACATGAAGAACGGAGGCATTACTGCATCTTTCAGCAATTATGGAAAAGCTGAAGTAGATGTATTTGCCCCCGGCGTTGGTATTTACTCAACCATTCCCGGAGGCACTACTTATGGTAATGCAAGCGGAACGAGTATGGCTTGCCCCGTTGTTGCAGGCATCGCAGCGTTGGTACTGGAGTATTATCCAAACTTCACACCGCAGCAACTGAAATATGTAATTGAAAAATCATCAAGCCCTGTTACTGAAAAAGTAAATAAACCCGGCACTGATGAAAAAGTTAACCTGAGCGAGATCAGCAAAACCGGCGGCATTGCCAATGCATACGAAGCCATCAAACTTGCGGGCACACTCAAAACGGAAAAACCTAAAGACAAATTACCAAAACCCAAAATGAAGAAAACAAAAATGGGTTGATAATATCAGGTATCATTTAAACAAACCGCAGGTAAAAGTTTTTTAAAACAAGGTGCCTGCGGTTTATTTTTACCATCAAATTTTAAACGCATGGCCAAACCACCCAAAGGGACTTATCCCGCTTATTTTGAAAAATACATTGACCTGGTTGCTGAAGACAATATGGAAGATGCATTTGCAAACCAGCAGGCGATCATTGATGATTTCTTTCCGGCTATAGATGAAGCCAGAACAAACGAGGGTTATGCACCCGGCAAGTGGTCTTTGAAAGAACTGCTGCAGCATGTTATTGATACGGAAAGGATCTTCAGTTACAGGGCCCTCTGCTTTGCCCGTGGCGATCAACAGGAGATGGCAGGTTTTGATGAAGATTCGTATGCTCAAAATTCAAATGCCAATGAAAGAAGCTGGAAAAGTCTTTGTGACGAAATGAAAGCTGTAAGAACGTCTTCCCTGTTTTTATTCAAAAGTTTTACAGAAGAGATGTTGCAGCGCAAAGGCATTGCCAACAACAATCCTGCAACTGTTTATGCGTTGGCCTTTGTTACAGTTGCACACCTGGCCCATCACGCCAGGATCATTAAAGAAAGATATGATATCGGGTAGAGACCGCTTTAATATGATTCTATAAAGCCTGTGGAACTTACACCGGAGAGAGTTGTTATTATTGTCCCTGCTGCTGTACGTTCTGCAGGTTTTCCATATCACCCTTCATGTTCTTGCGCCTGAACAGGTTGGCATCGAATTTACCGAAACGCCAGTTAAAAGTGAGCCTGAGTACCTGGGGATCTCTTCTGCGGAAATTATCCTGTACCAGCGTGGCTGTTTCTGAATGTGTTTCATAAGTTCGGGTGCGGAATACATCACTGAACTGGAGTGTTAGCGATGCTGCGTTGTTCTTCAGAAAATCTTTCTTTATAGAGATATCCATGCTGTATATTGGCTTGATATAACCCTGTGATGTTGGCAGAGCGCCTCCACTATTGATCCCTCCTCCTCCAAATCCACGATTACCTCCAGTGTTCACAGGCACGAGTGTTTTTGCCTGGTAATCTCCTGATACCTGCAACGAGAAGTTCTTAGGGAACTTGATATTGTTATTGATTTTTGCAAACCAACTGAACTGGCTGTTGTCTCCGGCACCTGGGAGTTGCCCGGCTTTGATCACCGAATTATAAAAGTTAAGGTTGGTGGTAAGGTCCCACCATTTGGTGAGTTTGTTTTTACCTGTAAGCTCCAGCCCATAAGTATAACTGCTGCTGGCATTGGCATAAGATGTGAACCAGACACTGTCTGCCTTGGCAGGATCAGGATTTTTACCCTTGTACTGGTAACGCGTGATCAGGTTATCGGTATAACGGCCGTATAATGTTGCAAGAAATGTATTAGCTGCTTTAAACTGGTTTTGGTAAGACAGTTCGAGCAGGTTGGTGAACTCCGGAATGAGATTCGGGTTACCCATATTCAGGTTAAGCGAATCTGAGAAGTCGATGAAAGGGATCAATTGGAAAAAATTAGGCCGGTTGATCTTCCTGGAATAATTCAATTGCAGGTCTGCTTTGCTACTGATCTTTTTGGTAAGGTAAACACTCGGAAACACACTGGCCGGGAAGCTGTTTGAGAACTTCCCCGAAGAACTGATTAGTTCTCCTTTGTACGCTGAATTTTCAAAACGCAGACCCAGTTGGTAACTGAAACTTTTCAACTGTTGAGAATAAGTGAAATAAGCGGCATAAACCATGTCATCAAAGCTGTATTTCACATTTAAGGATGGTATGTAGATATAATTGCCTGAAGCATCCGCAATAAAATTATCATTGTTGCTTGTGTAATGCCTTAATGCTGCACGAACCCCTGCTTCTATTTTATTCGACTTTGCCATCGGGTTCACAAAATCTGCCTGGATGGTGTAGAAATTGGAAGTTCCGCCGCCTGATGAACGTTCGTATACAAGAGAAGACAGTGGAATATTATTTTCATCGTAATACTGGCTGTTGTAATCCGATGTATTGAAATTATTGCTGTAATTGTAATTGAAGTCTGCTGTAAATTCCTTCCCTGTTTTTGCAAAGTTGTGTTTGAACCCGAGGCTGGCTCCGTAATTCCTGAAATCGTTCACGGCTTTAATATTCCTTGTTCCTGATTCCTTTATTGTAACAGATGGTTTTACCGTATCACGTGCAATACGGATCTGGTCCGCACTTCTTGCCCTTCCCCTTACGATATTGCCGCTTACCGTGATGGTATTCCTGTTGTCGATAAAAAAATCTACACCAAGCCTGCCGAAACCAAAAATCCCTTTGTTTACAGGATTATTCGATTGATACAGGTTTGCAACTTCATTATTCCCGTAAGCGGTACGCATACTGCTTACGGTGTTCAGGTTTTTGCGGGTGTTCAACATGCCCGAAGCAAATATGTTCAGCTTTTGCTGCTTGAAGTTGATATCGCCCCCGCCTCCCGGCCTGCCCCTTGAATCAATACCCACTCTCAGGCTTCCGTTATAACCAGCCTTGCGGTTTTTCTTCAGAACAACATTTAAAATACCTGCGCCACCTCCGCCGGCATCGTATTTGGCAGAAGGGTTGGTCATGATCTCTACAGTAGCTATCTGGTCTGCCGGTATCTGGTCGAGCGTTAACGTAGAAGGCCGGCCATCAACAAATATCTGCGGTGAAGCATTGCGCATGGTTACGTTGCCATCTATATCCACATTCACGGAAGGAATATTCTTCATCACATCAAGCGCTGTTCCCCCCGTGGCGCTGATATCTTTTTCCACGTTGTAAACTTTCTTGTCGAGGTTGAGCTGTATCAATGGCTTGTTTGCTGTAACAGTAAGGTTCTGCAATTGTTGTGCATCTACTTCAAGTTTGATGTTGCCCAGGTCCTTGTCAACGCCGTTCATTAAACTGCTGTAATCACCGTTCTTCAGGGCTGCCATATCAAGTTCAAAAGCAACTTTGCTTTCGTACGGTTTATACCCTATCGCTGTGATTTTTAGTTTGAAGGAAGCCATCACCGGCAAGTTCTCAAGGCTGAACTCACCACGCTTATCTGAAAGCTTAAAGGCTAAAACTTTGTCTTTTCTTTTCTGCGCTGCGCTATCCCACTTATTCTGTACGATCTGAACAGTGGCGGCTTCAACGGGTTTGGCAGTTGCCGCATCTACAACCTTGCCATAAAAATGGCCTGCATCCATTCCCTGGCCGGTACGCCTGTTTCCTCCCGTGGAAGGAGCCTGGGCATAGATACTTTCAATCGGTATGGCTGCGATTAATAAGTAAGCAAAGGCAAGAATGTAGTGTCTCATCAGCAGGGTTGGTGCAATCGGATTTTTGCGTTCGCAAAGTACTGTATTTTTTTGTTCTGAATGGCAATTCCCGGCACAGATTTTTTTATATCCCGCTGATAATTAGGGTTAGTATAATTACTATGCCGGTAAATACGCCAACTGATGTGCAGAGTAATTTATAGAGCCGGATATGCTTCGATGCCTTGTTGAGCAGCAGTGCTTCAAATTGCCCGGGGTGCCAATGGTTGAGTTTCTCTTCCACAACTAGGTCTAACTGGATGCCTGCCTTTATATGCGATGCCATATCGCTCATCAGAACCGGGAACAGGTTATCTATTTCTTCCAGTAGTGCGGTTTTAAATTGGTTGATGGTCTTTTCGCCCATGAACTGGGCAAGTATGGGGAATACTGTTTTGATCTTAACCTGCAGGAAATGATCTACGTGCTTTTCTACCTCGGGCCTGATCACTGCCAGCAAAGCCGGGTCCGCCAGTTTATCCTCCAGTCCACGGTAACGTAAAAATTCTTCCTGCGCATATTTGCCCGCCTCTTTTGCAAACTGTTGTTGAAAAGCAGGTACAATGCCCTGGATTTTAAATGAGCCGATACCTACAGGCTTTGCCGGTTTGAAAAGCATTCCAACAGTAATGGATGCAATCAGCCATCCTGAAAATGCACATACAAAAAGAATGATCAATGCCTGGTAAACTGTCATCTTGAAAAAATAAGCCGCAAAAGTATGCGAATAAAGCTCCTGCTTAAAATGTTATTTTGTACGAGAAGAGTTTTTATATATTTTTGCCGTCCGATTCAACACGGTGGTTGTAGCTCAGTTGGTTAGAGCATCAGATTGTGATTCTGAGGGTCGCCGGTTCGAGCCCGGTCATCCACCCGATAAACAAGCCCCCTGCCATCAAGCAAGGGGCTTTGTTTTTTTACAACGCAAAATAGTGATCTTATAAAAATTGTTGCTTGTTGAATTATAAACAATACATCTTTCATTTCGCACCTGCTTTTTAAACAACAATCGTGTTATGCAGGTGATATACCAGATTAATAGAAGAGGATGAAAAAAATAATTTTAGTATCATCATTTTCAATTTTCGTATTCTACCTTCTTTCATGCTCAACTACGCGGAAGCTGAAAAGTGGT
>JAFDXA010000157.1 GCA_018268185.1 Bacteroidota bacterium | reverse complement strand
GGCCAGATACTCACAGAAGGAACACCGGAAACACTGATCAGGCAAACAGACGGAGCCGATACATTGGAGAAAGTTTTCCTTCAACTCACCAAAAGAAAATTAAGGGACTGATGCTGAGTAAACTCATAGCCACAGTTAAGAAGGAAACGCGCCTGCTGCTGAGAGACAAAGTTGGTCTTTCTATCCTCTTCATCATGCCCATGGTGCTCATTTTTGTAATGACACTGATCCAGGATGCTGCCTTCAGAACCATAAATGAAAAAGGGATCCCCATTGTATTTGTAAATAACGACAGGGATTCTCTCGGCATCATGATCGAGCAGGGATTACGAAACAATGATCTCTGCAGCTTCAATGATTCCATCAATGGCAAACCGGCTACCATTGAGTCTGCACACAAAGCCGTAGCCGAAGGCAAATTCCTTGTAGGCATCGTGATTCCCAAAGGGGCTACCAATGCCATCCGCAAAAATGTAACACAACTGGTTGAGGAAACGATGGGTTCTGCCAGCACAGCAACCAACTATGCACTTACAGATTCTGTTGAGATAACCATCATGATCGACCCGGTTGCTAAAAAATCTTTCCTGGTGTCTGTAACAAGCAGTCTGCATGAATTTATTTCTGAAGTGAAAACAAAGATCATGTTCCAGGCTTTTTCAGACCAGATCGCTGATCTGATCCCTGATAAAACCAGTGCTCCAAAAGCAGCTTACCAGAAATCACAGATAATAAAGTACAAAGAGGAATACGCTTCTACCAGCCAGATGAAGACGATCCCGAATGCAGTGCAACACAATGTTCCGGCCTGGGCCATCTTTGCCATGTTCTTTATTGCCATCCCACTGTCGGGAAGCATCATGAAAGAAAAAACGGAAGGTTCTGTTTTCCGCCTCCATACCATGCCTACTCCTTATTTGTTACTGGTGAATGGCAAGATCGTAGTGTATGCAATTGTTTGCCAGATACAGTTTTTACTGATGCTTACAGTAGGTTTAGTATTTTTACCGATGATCGGCCTTCCTAAACTTGAGCTGGGCGATAGCTATGCCGGTATTTCATTGCTTACATCAGCTACAGCTTTTGCAGCAACAGGATATGGCGTAATGGTTGGAACACTGGCAAAAACAGAACACCAGGGCGCCATCATGGGAGCATTGTCGATCATTTTACTTTCTGCATTGGGAGGTATATGGGTTCCCAGTTATGTAATGCCGGAAGTAATGCGTGAGATCAGCGCCTTTTCACCATTGAACTGGTCGCTGAATGGTTTTTATAAATTATTTTTAAGAGGTGGCGGACTGGTGGATATTTTACCTGAAAGCCTGAAACTATTTGCTTTTTTCATTGCAACGATGGCCATAGCATCGATTGCCAACAGGCTAAAACGAGCAACTTGATTATGGAAGCTGGAATCATCATTGAAGAGTTAAAGAAATACATCGAGAGTAATATTCTTTCCGGAGAAGTAAAAATAGACGGATCTACCAACCTGCAACAGGCCGGTATTGATTCCTTTTCCACTGTAGAGATCATACTGTTTATTGAAAGAAAGTTCGGCGTAATGATTCCTGATGACAAACTCGTTCCTGATAATTTCCGCACCCTGCAGGCGCTTTCCACCATTGTACAGGAACTACTCAACTAGAGGGCAAAAATAAAAGTCAATGAATGCTTTCGACAAAAGCCTGCTTCCAAAAAAGGTTCGCTTAAGTGGCGCTGATTGTTTCCACCTTGTTCTTGACAAACATGCACAAAAACATGGCGCCGGCGGTAACGTTATGCGGAAAGTATTTTACTTCAGCGGAAATATTTCTTTTGAGAAAACAGAAAGCATTTTAAAACGTTCTCCCATCATTTACTGGTTGTGCAATATTGAACTGGTGCCCGGTTCCTTACTTACTATTCCTTACTGGAAATTCACCGACAGGAGAAATAACATCATCCTGCTCGAGCATCATGTTGAGGAGGAGAACAGCATTCCGGCATCCATCCTGGCAAGAGATATAACCATCAACGCAACAAGGTTCATTGAGGCAGACCTCCTGCATTATCCATCCGGTGCCAGCGCCTTTGTGCTTTCATGGAATCATATTCTTCTTGATGCCAAAGGAACAACACTGCTGTTCAACCACCTCAATCACATCAGCGAAAACAGTCGCATCAATTACGACTTGTTTTTCCCTGCCAAAGAAAAAAGGCCCAATATCATCGGCTATATCAGGAACATGTATAAAGTGAAGCATTTTATACAGCACTCATCTAAGAAGCCAGTCAGTTCCATTGGAGAAAAAGATCAGAAATGTGCCGATGGCAGCAGCAGTTACAGAACTTTTGGATTTAACAGCACTGAATCCAAAAAGATAGCGCAGAATGCATTCAAATCAGGATCACGGTTTGGACCAACTTTGTTTTTCATCGCCTGTTGCGCTCATGTTATTCATAAGCTCAATACAAAGCGTGGCAAGAAAGGCGACACCTGGGTTCCTGTTCCTTACGATGGCAGGTTAAAGGGAGCTTCAGGACCTTTGATTTCCAACTGCGTGTCTTTTCTTTTCTATCGCCTCCGGCCTGAAGAAATGAACAATATCCCGGAAACAGTTAAATCATTAGCTGCCCAAATGACTTCGCAGATCAAAGAACAGATGCCACAGAAATACAACATGCTGCTGAACATGATGCGGCATATACCATTATGGCTTTACTATTTCCTGATCAGCAGAACGGGCGAAGGTACATTTGCCAGTTTCCTTTACACATCCACCGGCGATAATTTCAATGAACTGAGATCTCTGTTCGGAGAGCCTCTAAAAAACCTGGCACTTATTCCTGCACTTACTTATCCTCCCGGTTTTACCTTTGTATTTTTAAAACACGACGACGAAGTAAATGTGGAAATAGCTTATTCACCCGGCGTGATCAATGAAGAAGAACTTGTACTGGTAGAACAAAACATGCGTGAACTTTTACTGGCAGATTATTAATGAACGAGATCAAACATACCGATATACTGATTGTTGGCGGCGGGTCTGCCGGCGTAGCGGCTGCCGTTGCGGCCTCATCAAGAGGTCAGCATGTAACATTGCTGGAACGAAACAGTTTCCTCGGAGGAAAGGCCACGGCTGCAGAAGTAGGCACTATCTGTGGTTTATACGAATACAGCAGGAACCCTGCATCAACATACATCGTAAAGGGATTTGCAAGAGAATTTGCAGAAAGATTAAAAGAAAGATCAGGCAGCTGCCCGCTGAATAACAATGAAGGCCTTCACTATCTTCCATACCAGGTAGAAGCTTTCGGTGAGATATGCAATGAATACCTTGCACAGAAAGGCGTTACCGTTCTACTGAATGCAACGGTTGAAAATATTACCATCAGGTCAGGCATCATTGAAACTGTTTCAGTGGCGTATGACAACAGCAATATCATCTTCCAGGTAAAAGCAGTTGTTGATTGCTCCGGCGATAGTGTGATCAGCAAAGCTGCCAACATGAGTGTGATCAAAGACACACAATACCAGGCTGCTGCACAGGTATTCAGTATGCAAGGGGTAACTGAGGAGAATGAAGCTCGCCTGGGTATGATCATGATGAAAGCACTTCGTGCAGGAATTGAAGCGAATGAGATCCCAGCTTACTATGATCGTGTTTACATTGTACAGGGATCATTAAAAAACGGTCATGTAAACCTGAAGCTTGGAATACCCGTTCCTGTTACTTATGAAAAGGGAAATGTTGAAGAGATACAGCGTATGGCCAGTGAATTTGTACAAGGCGTTTCCGATTACCTGATTCAGCATGTTGCAGCTTATAAAAATGCTGTTATCAGTCACATCGCACCGGAAGCTGGTATACGCATCGGGGAAAGAACAATGGGAACCTACCTGCTTACAGAAGACGATGTACTGAACTGCAGAAAATTTCCTGATGCCATTGCCAATGGTTCCTGGCCGGTAGAGATCTGGGAACAGGATCGCCGTGTTAAAATGCATTACTTCGCCCTCGATAATTGCTACCAGGTTCCGGCTGGTTGCCTGCAGGCGGCAGCCATTTCCAACCTGTATATGGCAGGAAGAAATATCTCTGCCACCCGGATGGCCATCGCCAGTGCAAGGGTAATGGGAATATGCCTGCAAACCGGTTTTGCAGCAGGTTGCATGGCTTTCGCAAAAGCTGCCGGCGTACCCCGGGAAGACATCCTGGAATACCTTCAAAACCTGCAATTATAGTATCTTCGCCGGATGAATGAAGGACTGCTTGTTTATGAGATACTGAAGGATGCAGCTCAAAAATGGCCCACCCGGCCAGCCGTATATGATGAATACGGAATGATGACTTTCTCCGAACTGTATGCACAAACAGAACTATTGCGGATGAACCTGGCAGACCTTGGTGTAAAATCCGGTATGGGCATGGGTGTAAAAGCATGCAACGGCCGCAATTTTATTATTGGTCTTTTTGCAGGCGTTGGTTGCGGCGCCGTTGTTATGCCGATGTCGCACCAATTGAAAAAAGCAGAAATAGAAGACATACTTAATGAATCGCAACTGCATGTTTTAATAGATGATCTCAGTGGTATCAGCCCGGCGCTCAAGGTGAATGCCATGATTGATCTGGCTTCAGGATCTTTTGCATTCAGTTTTACAGAGTATCCTTTTACCGGGCCGTATGCTTCACATGTAGACAAACCAGCATTCATTCGTTTCACTTCGGGAACAACCGGTAAATCAAAAGGAGTTATTGTTTCACATCAATCTGTGATTGAAAGGATCGAAGGTGCAAACAAAGTTCTTGAACTGGGACCTGATGACACTGTGGTTTGGGTATTGCCCATGGCTTATCACTTCATCGTTTCTGTGGTACTTTATATCAGGTACGGAACAGCAATTGCTGTTGCAAAAGATTTTCTTGCGAAGAACATTATTGAGATCACCAACAAGTACAATGGAACATTATTATATGCATCACCTATACAGGTGCGCTTATTGGCCAATGATACCGGTGCAGAACTGATGCCAACATTGAAGAAAGCGATCTCAACTTCTGCGGCCATTTCGCTGGATGTTTGCATCGCCTTCAAAAAACGTTTCGGCATTGATGTAAGCCAGGCTTATGGTATCATCGAGATCGGTTTACCCATCATCAATTTTGTTAAGTCTGCCGAACACCCCGAAGCCGTAGGTTATGAAGTTCCCGGTTATACCGTTGCCATCCTGGATGAAGCATACAATCCTTTACCTGCCGGACAGATCGGGCACCTGGCTATCAAAGGGCCGGGCATGTTTGATGCGTACCTCTTGCCGGCAACCATGCGTACAGATGTGTTGAAGAACGGTTATTTTCTTACAGCTGACTACGCATCGAAAACGAAAGACGGTTTGATCAAAGTAGAAGGAAGGGCCAAATCTGTGATCAATGTTTCCGGTATCAAGGTTTTCCCGGAAGAAGTGGAAGCAGTGCTGGAAACCATGCCCGGTGTAAAACAGGCTAGGGTAAGCAGCAGCCCGCACCCATTGATGGGCCAGATTATTGAGGGAGAATTAGTGCTTAATGAAGGAGAAACAATCAATGTAGAAGATATTCTTTCTTACTGCAGAAAACGACTATCTACTTTTAAAACACCACAGAGGCTAAAGATTGTTGAATCATTGCCGATGACAAAGACGGGGAAGGTGCAGCGGCATTAGAATATATTTATTTTAAGTTTCATTCCTGAGTAAAACTGAAATTATTCATATTTTACAAAAAGATGTCGTTTTGTACCTGCCCATTTTGAGGAAATGATTCTTGGTAAAAAATACCAAAATCTAATTATCCCTCGATTTTCATCATAATCAAATTCATAACTTTCGGGATCACAGTCCATGCACAACTGCTGATATTTTACAAAATGATATGTCTTGTCAGAATTTTTTTTCTCCAATAAAATTTTATTGGGATAAAAATCAGCCAATGTGTCTATGTAATCGAACCTATCTATCACAAAATTTCCATTCAAATCAAAAATTCTTTTCAAGTTATGCGCTATAGATTCCGTATTTATTATACTTGCACAACTTTGAATAGGAGTAATTTGCTTAAATTTTTTTATCTCATAGCAAAAGACTATCGAATAGTTATCGAATAAAGCATATCCCCCGTTTGGCTGTTTTAATGCTATATGAAAAGTATTATCTATGATAGGATATTTTTGATAATCCCCAATATAATCTAACCTTGTAATTTCCCTTTTTTGATCTTCATTTATAGCCAAAATTGATTTGTGAATAAAATCTGACATTGAACAGGGGTTATAGATATCTTTTCTTTTGTGAAATGTTTTTTTAAAAATCCCATTTGTATCTGAAAAAATGACAACGTGAAATAAATAACGATTGTCTACTCCTGTTAAGCTACAGTTTATACTTATAAGTTTTGATGAGAAATAATTTCCTGATAATATTGTATCATTTACATGTAAATTATTTTCGCCTTCTATTAATAATACTTTTTGCGCACTCACAACTGAATTTATAAATAAAGAAAACAAAACAATCAACTTATACATAATATAAATATTTAATTACACCCATTCCCTTGATACAATTCTCTATTCAAAATACTTCCGTACAAATTCGTAAGATAAGCTCCTAGTTGCTCCCAGATAGGACCTTCATCAAGCCCACTCCAAGCTAAAGCATCATAATACTCAACCTCAATAGCTGGTGGATTGGAATTTGGTTTATAATGAGGCGTTAACCCTAGAGCAAAATCAACTTCCTGCAATGCATTTTTAAAAAATGGGACATAATAAAGTTGCATATATTCATGATCAAGCACTTCATCATGCCTTGCATGATGAAGGTAATTTATTAATTTTTGATATGTATCTCTTGCAGATTGATCAAATCCCGCTCTTAACATAATTCTATCAAATTCGGCATGCAGAATTTCATGTATAATTGTCATTAAAGCATAACTCTTTGTGGAATGTTCTAATAATTTTGAATAAAGATGAATTACTGTTGGCATATTCGGACTTCCAGGCATTGTCTTACCTGGTCCCGGAGGGTTCGGATTATCATCGACAATTATTTTAATTTGCCCAATAGGCATTATTCCTAAAAAGTTTTTAAGAACCTCACAAAAAGCATTACTATTTATAACTGTCATTGCAGCATTTTCCAAACACGGATGGCCTACAAGTCCAGTAATATCAATGGAATTAGCCCATTGAAGGTTTGTGGTTGGTACAGGAAAATCACCTACTAAATTAAGTCCATAATTATATTCTGGAGGTAAAATTACTATCGGCCCGTTTCCACACCCCCCACAAGGCAATCTTCCTTCAATTATTTGCGTACCAATTACACAATTGCCATTAGGAGTGCAATTTTGGTTTGGGGGTGGACAGGTTGGGCATGGATTACTCCCTCCGCCTCCGCTACCTCCTGTTGGTGGCTCTGCAGGCCATTCATTACCACCTCCACTACCGCCGACTAATACTGGCAAACTCACACACTCTATAGAGTAACATAATGGGCATAAATCACATTGATTAGGTGGGCAACCATGACAATGGTATGAATCAAAACAAACTGACATCCACTCAAAGTTCAGCATATCCCTATTATATTCTACTGACTTTGGTACATTTTGGATACTGTCATTTTGAATGAGATCGGATTTGAATAGCTCAGTATCAAAAAGATTAAACTTCCTCTTTCCGAAAATAGACTCGTCTAATTTCAACAGCATTTGCACAACCTTTTCAGATTTAAGAATCTCTGAATTCATTGAGCCGTAGGGAAACTTATCAAAATCATTATTTCTATACAAATGAACTTCTATTATTCCGTTTATTCTAAAAAACAAAAATCCATCAACATAGTTTTCGTTCTCCTTTACTAGTGGAATAAAAACAAGTGTATCTCCGCCTTGCACCTGGGACGATGAAAAAGATGGGGCATTTGAAACCGCTTTTCTATTCACCAGGGCATTATCCCAATAAGCAAACCCGCTTTGTTTAACCAGGTCTTCTATAAACCCTGTAATTTCATTTTGCCTCTTCAATTCTGCAATACAACGCAGTGTTTCGAAAGAGACGTTATTTTTAATGTTAAAAAATTTTTCAGTATTGCTTTCAATAGCGCCTGTGTCAGTTTTCTTGCAGCTAAACAGTAAAAGGAGTAGGAGGAAAGGAATTAAAATCCTGAATAAACCGGGAATAGTTTTAGTTCTCATGAGTAGGTTGATTAATAACCAAACATAACAAGATTATTTTATCCTACAAAGAAAATTACTACTTAGTTCTCAGCTTCTCAAACAACACCACATTCATCAGCACCAGCAACATTCCGTAAAAGCAATCTTCAAAAGGAATGGTATAAATGCGCCTGCCCAGATTTTCCGCATCGTTATACAGTACTACAGGGATGGCTGTTAAAAACCCATTCACTACAAGGAAGGGAATAAGACAGATGGCATAAGCAACAAGGAATGAAATCGCATCAAAGTTTCTGAAGAAATTTCTGAAAATATACAGTGCCGCTATAAACACAGAATTGAAAATAAAAGTCCAGGAGGTATAATACCGATCATGATAAATAATTCCTGTAACCAATAATACAAACGCCATTAACCACATAAAAAAATCTGCCTTTCGGTTATCTTTCAGCAAAGGGAAATAGCAACGTATACATTCATAGATAAATACACAGCAATAGGGAACAATAAAAAAGAAAAGTACTTCTTCCAGGGGCAGGTTGCTGATGTGAATTCCGGTAATGTAAGCCGGGTTAAAACTCCACACGCCTTGTTGTGTGAAGAATATATCCCATGCTATGTAAATCAATGCCGGTACAATAGAAGCCGGCAGAACATATTTCCATTTTTTCCAGAAAGCTACTTTTTTATCAAAGCTAAGGCCTAGCGGTCCGGCTAAAGAAGCTGCCAGTATTAGAAAGTATGTGTAATGATTGTTCAAGAATGTTGAAAGGAGTTATTTACAGTAATGTTACTGTTGCTGCATGCGGCGTTTGTCTTCGCGTACCTTATCCCAGTACTTTTTACTAACCCAAAGCATACCGAAACTTTCTCCTTCTTCTTTTTCTGTGTGCTTGTGGTGCATTTTATGTGCCCAGCGCAATGCCCGGATGTAAGTATTGTTGCTGCGGGTGAACCATTTTATACGCTGGTGAATGATCACTTCATGAACAAGGAAATAAGCGATGCCATACATGGTGAATCCAGCGCCAATCGGAATCATCCAATAAGTTTTATACATCACACCAAGCATGATGAGTAGCCAGCTTGGTATAGCAAAAATGAGGAAGTAGGCGTCGTTCTTTTCTAAAAACCCCGGCCCTTTCTGGTGATGATCTTTATGCAGGTACCAGCCAAATCCGTGCATTACATAACGATGAAGACACCAGGTAAAGCCTTCCATTAAAACAAAAGTTGCCAGTGCGATCAATATGTAAACAATAAAAGGCATTTCAAAAATTATTTTATTTCATAAATGTTCTGAGCAGTAAAAAGAACATCACCTGGATCAGCAGCAAATTTACTGCGAATTTGTTTCGCTTCCCAAAATTACTGTAATGAAAGAGGGCAAGCAATACAACACTCACCACAAACCAGCATACATAATTATAAACCGGTATAGATCCGTCTCCATCCCATTTCCAGTAATTCAGTTTTACGGCTACAGGTTCCATCAGCCAATCAAAAACAACAGCCAATGTTGCCCCATCAACTATTACCGACAATGCCCTGAGCGTTGTGGCTGTTTTGGGGGCGTCTTCCGGCAGGGTACTGATGATCTTCGTGAGTAAACTGTGAACTGCAATGCCGCTGCAATAGATAATGATGAACCAGTTAACTCCTATGAGCAGTGGAACGTTCTTTACCTGTAGGCCCAGGGCTGTTCCGTAGTGATAATGTCCGAACAGCGCCGCTGTGTTCACACCTATTATTTCCACCGCAACACCAACAGCAAAGCAGGCAGCAACAAATAACCAGAACCATTTGTTTTTATCAGGCTGTGTCCACAACAACAATACAAACATCAGCAGCAGGTTGAATGGAGTGGTGCTTATAAAGTAATCCCTGTTTCCGAACATTATACCAGTAAACCCGATCACATGAAAGAGAATGGCCAGGCCTGTAGCAATATGGTATTTTGAAAATAAGTTATTCAACTGTTTGATTGCATTTTGCGATACAGTTCCACCTGCGGAAATGCTATCTTGAACCATTCGCTGTATTTCTGCGGATGTGATTGAATGGACTCCCTGATATCCTTCATTGATTTAAAACAGTAGTCGCTTACCTCATCCTGGTTTGGAACTATTTGTCCATCATACTCCCCAACAAAAACATGATCGAATTCATACTCAGTAAGTCCATTGTCAAAACTTGTTCTGTAGGTGAATTCAAATGCTTTTTGGATCGGCGTTACAATTCCCATTTCCATTTCCAGCCGCAATTGCGCTGCTGCGAGTGTATCTTCTCCCGGTTGCGGGTGACTACAGCAGGCGTTCGTCCACAACCCGGCGCTGTGATATTTGTTGGCAGCCCTTTGCTGCAACAGCATTTCACCTTTACTATTGAATATAAAAATGCTAAAAGCCCTGTGTAGCAGGGCCTTTTGATGAACTTCCAGCTTTTCCATGGTGCCCACCTGCACATCTCTTTCATCTACCAAAATCACGTCCATAGTATACCGGCTATTGTCTTGAATAACTTTAAAACAGGTTGAACTGGTTACGTAGACCAGCTTTTGCTACGATAAATGCTTTGCCGTAGTTGGGAATGCGTACACGTTGTTCCAGTATTGTGTCGGGCGTTTTCTTTTTGATCTTTTTAAACAGCGACAGGTAATATTTATACGCCACATACACCCCGAACCTTGCTTTTACGGGCAATTGCAGGATACCTTCATAGGCATTTATAAAATCACGGGTAATATCTTCTTCTATCTGCTTTTTATCGTCGGTAGTGAAATTGGTAAAATCCACTTCCGGGAAATAAGACCTGTTGAGTTGCTGGTAATCGGCTTTCACATCACGCAGGAAATTCACTTTCTGGAAAGCTGCACCCAGGGCCTGTGCCGAAGGTTTCAGTTTTGTATACATTTCTTTGTCCCCTTCACAGAAAACATACAGGCACATCAATCCAACAACTTCAGCACTTCCATAAATATATTCCTTGTAGCCATTGCTGTTGTATGCTGTTTTGGTAAGGTCCATCTCCATGCTGTTGAAAAAGGCTTCAATAAGATCATGGCTGATATTGAACTCCCTTACAGTTTTCTGAAAACTATCAAGAATCGGGTTCAGGCTGATTCCACGTTCAATGGCAGCGTAAGTATCCTTTTTAAATTCTGTCAGCAGTTCTTCCTTGTTGTAAGTATGAAAAGTATCTACGATCTCATCGGCAAACCGAACAAAACCATAGATATTATAAATCGGCGGACGAAGATCGCTGTGCAGCAACCTGATGGCACTGCTGAAAGAAGTACTGTACTTCTCGGTAGCGGCCTTACTGCATAGTTCACTCAGTTCATGGAAAAGCTCAATCATTTCCTTAGCTTATTTTAATAAATAATGTCGTCACCGGGGCGACTTTGGCTTATTCAAAACATTGGATCTTAATGAATTCAACTACCCGAAATCCTTCAGCACCTCTTTTGAAACAACCTCACCACTGATTAGGCTTGGAGGCACTCCCGGCCCGGGAACGGTCAATTGACCGGTGTAAAATAAGTTTTTTATTTTAATACTTCGGCAGGATGGCCTGAAAATGGCCGTTTGCATTAAAGTATTGGCTAAACCATAAGCATTTCCTTTAAAGGAATTGTAATCTTCTGTAAAGTTGCTTACTGAGTAGCTTTTCTTATAAATAATTGCATCTCTTACAGACTGGCCTGTTTTTTTCTCAAATCTTTCCAGTATCCTGTCAAGGTATTTATCCCTTAATGCTTCCGTATCTCCTTCAAGACCCGTAGCCACCGGTATGAGCAAAACAAGGTTCTCACATCCTTCCGGGGCAACTGTATTATCTGTAAGTGATGAAACTGAAACATAGAACAAAGGATCTGTTGGCCATGACTTGGTTTTGTAAATTTCTTTTCCGTGAACATCAAAGTCGGCATCAAAGAAAAGGCAATGATGAACCAGGCCTTTCAGTTTTTTATTCAAACCAATATAGTACAACAGGCAACTGGGCGCCATCACGCTTTTATCTCAGTATTGTTCTGTGTAGGTTCTGTAGTCTTCCGGCAGCAATTGACTTTCAACATGGTGATAATCTGCTCCGCCAATTACTACATCCGCATCGTAATCTGTACCGCCATTAACGATCACTTTTGTTGCTTTTTTATTGTTGATGCTTATGCTTGTAACGTTGCTGTTAAACCTGAATTTCACGCCCAGTTCTTCTGCCAGTTTATACATCCCTTCTACAACAGCATACATTCCTTTTTGCGGATACCAGGTGCCGAGTTTGATATCGGCATAATTCATCAGGCTATAGAGTGCCGGCGTATCCTGCGGCAAGGCTCCGAGGAACAGCACCGGAAATTCCATCAGTTGCTGAAGCCTTGGATCTTTAAAATGTTTGCTGATGTGTTTTTTGATAGAAGTAAATACATCCAGCTTGAAAACACCTTTCGCCAGGTCCCAGCTCAGGAATTCCGTAACCGATAAACCGGGCTTATGAACCAGCTTGTTGATGCCAACATCATATTTAAATTCAGCTTCCTTCAAAAAAGCATCAAGCTTTTCGCCACTTCCTTTTTCTATACTTTCGAATAATTTTTTGAGATCTTCATAATTGGCTGGAATATCAAAATGACCTTCATTGAAATAAACCCGGTACGATGGATCGAGGCGTGTTAACTCATAGTAATCCGATACTTTTTTCCCGAATTGTTTGAAATAATGTTCAAAAACATCCGGCATCCAGTACCAGCTCGGGCCCATATCGAAGGTAAATCCCTGTTCACTTAATTTACGGGCTCTTCCCCCGGGGATATCGTGTTTCTCCAGTACGGTTACATCCCAACCGGCCTTAGCCATAAAAGAGGCTGCAGACAAACCGGCAAACCCACTCCCGATAACAATAACTTTTTTCACGTTGCAAAAGTAAATAGTATTCTATTGCCTGCTCAGCTGTTCTTTCAACAATTTGCGGGCAAAATGGATACGGCTTTTGATAGTTCCCAATGGTTCATGAAGGGTTTCTGCAATCTCATTATACTTGTACCCCTCAAAATAGAGCATGAATGGCAGCCTGAAAATATCCGGAAGCTGGTTGAGCGCTCCCTGAATGTTTTTCATAGAAAGTGTTGTTTCTGCCGAATTGGCTACAGCCTGCTGGTTATAATCGAGCAGAAAATCATTAGGTGTATTATCAAAAACCGTATTCTGCCTCACTTTCCTCCGGTAATCATTTATAAAAACGTTACGCATGATCGTGTACATCCACGCCTTGATATTGGTGCCTACATTGTATTTTTCACGGTTCGCAAGGGCCCTGAAAAGCGTTTCCTGCATGAGATCTTTGGCAGATTCATTGTCCCGGGTGAGGGTAAATGCAAATGGCCTGAGGTAATCGGCGTTACTTACAAGCAATTGATTGAAGTCGCAGGCTGTCATAAAATAATCTGTTTAACAGTTAATACAATAAAGTTAAACAAAATGTTCGATAAAAAAATCATTTTAAGTCATGAGACTGTAAATTTTTACAGGCTGGCGATGAACTGCATCATCTCTGTAAAAGAGCGCTTGAAATGAATGGGAGGATGAATCTTTTTCTCGTAAGTGTTGGTGAGCAGACCGGAAATAACGGTCGGTGTATCGGGGAAAGTCTTGCTCATATTCGAAAGGAAACGGTCGAAATTAAAGTTGGTGCCCACGGTGGTAAGGTGAGAAAACAGCAGATCAGGTTTCTTGAGGTTTACTACATAAGCCACGTCTTTCATAGGAATGCTGGATCCCAGGTAAATAACCTGCACACCCCTGCTTTTGAGCATGTAATAAATGAAAAGGAGGCCTAATTCATGGTATTCTCCTTCCGGAAGAAAAAGTACTACAGACTTATTTACTTTAACAGAACTTGTTACTGACTCAATTCCCACAATAAGTTTCTGCCTGATGATATTGCTTACAAGGTGCTCCTGTGCCGGGTTTATGTGATTGGTGAGCCAGAGAATGCCGATCTTTTCCAGGAAAGGAAAAATGATCTGGGTGATGGCTCTTTCTACGCCACGAACCATGATGAACTTATCAAGCGTAACCTCGAAACTTTCCATATCGAGATCAACCATATTTTTAATAAGATCATTTACGATTCTTTCCTGCTGAGCCTCAAGCTGGTTAAGAGAAAACAGTTTCTCCTTTATTTCAGCCTCGCTCATCTTATCAATATGAGAGATCTTATAGCCATATTTGTTCAGGAGAGCTATGTTCAGTATTTTCTTTAGCTCATCATTGCTGTAGTAGCGGATATTTGTAAATGTGCGGTTTGGCTTCAGGAAATTATAGCGCTGCTCCCAGATACGAAGGGTATGTGCTTTGATGCCCGATAAATTTTCGAGGTCCTTTATGGTAAAAGAGTTCATTGTTATAAGTAAAACAATAATACAAAATGAATCTGAAATTGTTTAACAATACCTGAAAAAAGATAAACACGGATTATAAGGCTGGCCGTTGGGGAAGGTCTTTGAATACCTTGTCAACAAGCTTATTTCCAGGAAAGAAGATAGACCAGGCGGTGAGGAAGATGATCATCATGTCAGTATAAGTAGAAGCATGTTCCTGGTACCATATCTCCAGTTCTCCTTTGTAGGGGTAGATCGATCTGTACATGGCTTTGGGATCAGCCGCCTCGGAAAGCAGTTTTTCCTCATCTCTGAAAACAATAGAAGCGATACCCGTCATTCCCGGGCGGGAATTGTAAATAATTTTTTGAACTTCAGGTGAATACAGCTTAAAACTTATCTCCATCAAAGGCCGCGGGCCCACTATGCTCATGTCTCCTTTAAATACATTGATGATCTGCGGAAGCTCATTGATTTTACTCATCCGCAGAAATTTCCCGAAAGTAGTTACCCTCGGGTCGTTGCGGAGTGTGATCTCGCCTGTTCCCATATTCGGGCTGTTTTTGAGCATAGTAGCGAACTTCCAGATTCCAAAGATCCTGTTTTTATACCCAACCCTTTTCTGAAGGTAAAACACTTCATGTTCGCCGGTGAGCAGTAGTATGATTATTACGGGAATGAAAATGGGGGCCAACAATACAAGTGCAATCGTGGCTATCAGAAGGTCGAACAGTCGTTTAAGGGTTTTGTACATTGTTGTCCTGCTCACTTGTACCTTATACAAGCTGAAAAGGCTGCAAGATACAAGATAAAAATACAATATAGTGGATTAGAACAATATACAGGTTGGCCGGCCGGATTTTATAGGCCGGTAATGAGTATCCTGCGGCGGGAACAGATCAGAGAAAGAGGAAATATTCTCCGGATTAATACACTTCTTTTATTTTATTGCTTACCGCTTCCAGTTCCGCATCCGTAATATTGGTTGAACAAGGGATGCTCAGGCAATGTTTGTAAACAAAATCAGAACGATCGGTTTTGTTATAATAAATATTGTCTTTGAACATGCGAAGCTGGTTCATGGGCACCCAGAAAGGGCGGCTCTGCATTTTGTTATCATTGAGAATCTTCAAAACATCACGCTGGCGGTTTGTTTTAATGGTTGGCAACCACCAGTTAGGGTTAACATCATCACTAACCTGCTGGAAGCTGATATCACCAACGCCCTTTAAAGCATCTTTGTAAAAACTGATGATCTCCTTTTTTCTTTTGATGAATGAAGGCAATAGTTCCATTTGGGCCACTCCCATAGCCGCAGCAACGTTCACGAGGCGGTAGTTATAACCTATCTCATCATGAACATATTCAAACGGATCACTCTTGGCCTGCGTGGTAAGGTGCTTTGCTTTTTTAGCCAGCGTTTCATCATCGGTTATGATCATGCCACCACCACCGGTAGTAATGATCTTGTTTCCATTGTAACTGAAAGTTCCCATCAACCCGAAACTGCCCGCATGCTTTCCTTTATAATAACTGCCCAATGCCTCCGTTGAATCTTCAATAACAACCAGGTTGTGCTTTGCTGCCAATGCCATCAGGCGATCCATATCGCAGGTATTGCCCAGCACATGAACAGGCATGATGGCGGGAATACGTTTCCCGTCTTTTTTATAATAGCAAACATTTTCACGTTGCTCTGTTTCCGTTTCAAGGAATTCCTGCAGCAGGTTGAGGTCCATCTGCCAGGTATTCTCATCCGTATCAATAAAAATGGGGTTGGCACCTGTGTACTTTATAGAATTACAGGTGGCGATAAATGTAATGTTGGGTGTGATCACATAATCGTTGTGATCAATCCCCATCATCAAGAGACAAATATGCAATGCTGTTGTTCCGCTGCTCGTTGCCACAGCGTATTTTGTACCGGCAAACTCTGCACTCATTTTTTCAAACTGATCAACATAAGCGCCCACACTGCTCACCCAACCGGTATCAAGGCAATCTTTAACGTATTTCCATTCATTACCGCACATGTTGGGGCCTGATAATAACAACATATTGATCTTACAATTTGAATTTTGAAAATGAGGTATTCTGAAAATCTAAAGCTGATAACTTTTTTACAGAACAAAACCATTGCGCCTGTTTTCGCATCATGCCGCTTTATAGTTTTAGATGTTCCTGAATTTCTGTCCGAACGGATCTGTAACAATACCGGTTTTTATAAGAGCGTAAATCTCTTTCACACCGTTGGGAACTTTTTTGGTGATCGTATATCCCAGTTCGTTTTTGATCTTATCAAAGTTCACCCTGTAATCACGGGGATCTTCACTGCTTTCAACATAATGTACTTTTACATTTGGCACTACTTTGCATACTTCTTCGATGATCATTCCCTTATTATAATTCTCTTCTGTACTTCCCACATTGAAAACATTGGCTCTCACTTTTTCTTCCGGGCTTTCGAGTACCAGCACTACTGCTCTTGCAAGGTCTTCAACGTGGCAATAGGGCCTCCAGAACTGGGCGCCCCAGATTTCCTGTTCGCCGTGAATAGCCGCATTGCGGGTAAATTCATTAACGGTTAGATCGAAACGGATGCGTGGAGAAAAACCATAAACCGTACTGAAACGCAACGAAGTACTGCATATCCTGCTATCCTTCCTTTCTTCCAGCAGGTATTTCTCAAACTTCACTTTTAATTCGGCATATAAGGAAACCGGGTTGAGCGCTGAAGTTTCGGTAACGAAAGAATCGGGGTCTGGCATTTTACCATAGTTGCTGCAGGTGCTGGCAAAAACAAAACGTTTAACACCTGCTTTTTCTGCCGCTTCGAACAGCGCAACACTTCCGTTCCAGTTTGTTTCTTTGGCTTCATCGCTGAATTTTTTACAGGCAGGATCGCCTACGATAGCTGCGAGGTGTGCAATGGCATCAATTCCTTCCAGGGCTTTTTCAACCTGTTCACTATTCCTGATATCACCGAGCATGAATTCAAAACCGGGATTGAGCATCACGTCATACAAAGCATCGCCGCCAAATTTCAAACTGTCGAATGCCCTTACCTGGAAACCTTTCTGTAACAACTGGCGAACCAGCACCGAACCAATATACCCTGCACCTCCCGTAACCAATACCTTCATATTATTTGTTTTTCTGTTTAGTAAATTTCAAATAGGTATCAAAAATATGTTGTTCTGAAGAACGTGGATAGGCCATCTGGCCATCAGCCCGCTGAAAAATAAATTCGTCTGTAAGCGCTGGTTTTCTTTTCTGCTCTTCGTCTTTAAACTGCAACATCCAGCAGTCGTAATGATTCAGCAACTCCACACAATCATACTGCAGTTTTTCAGGCACCAGGTGAATTTTTTCCAGTATAAGGCGATAAATCATTTCGTTGGCCTTCCTGATATTCAGGGCGTGAAGGTAAATCTTATTGGCCATGTATTTCTCATAAGCCCTGCCCGAAAGTTTAAGAAGGAAATTGGCAGGGGCCAGGAACTCGTCCATTACCCGGTTTTCTGCGGACTTACTTTTTCTCATCTACTAATTTAAAAATATTATCTCCTACCTGCATAAATGCCCAATGCTTTACAAAATTGGTTGCTTTGATGCGGCGGTTGATCTCTTCCAGCGGCATGTCAGGTGTAACCTTGCAGAGCATATTCAGCTCTTTACGGAGGTAAGGCTTACGTTTCCAGTTTTCAGTTGATGCGGGCAATGGTTTGCCTTGTATAATCGTATCAAAAACCTCGTAAAACTGGTTAAGGATTAAAGCATAACATCTTTGCGTGATGGCAAAAACAGTATCTGTTTCATATACCGGGAAACGCTTTACAGATATGATCTTGCCTGTATCTACTTTGGCAAGCATGTGGTGACAGGTTACGCCGTACTCTTTCACAGCATCATACACCGCAAAGTTGGTGCAGCCGATACCGGGATATTCAGGTGGACCAGGGTGAAAGTTAATGGCCATTACACAAGCTTTTCTCAATACGGCTTCTGGAATAATCCATTGCGACAGGTATGAAACAATGATATCACCTTCCCACTCGTAGGCTTCTTTGGGGAACTGTTCACCTCTTTTACCGTAAATGGTTATTGTTTCCGGAAAATGCAGGCTAACAAATTCACCGGCATATTTAGAGTATTGATCATCGGCTTTACCGATGAAGAGCACTTTTAATTTTTTATGGGGCGGAATTTCTTCCGGAGTTTTTTCAACTTGTTCTGATGCGGCTTCCGATCCTTTTCTTACCTGTTTCAGTTCGAGGTCACGCGAAGGATTTCCGGCAACAATGGTATTATCCGGAACATCTTTTATAACCACAGCACCTGCCCCGATCATACAATGCTTACCTATATGAATGCCCTGCCTGATCACAGCATTGGCACCTACGAAACTTCCCTCGCCTACAGTAACGTTACCGCAAAGCACCGTGCCGGGGCCAACATGCACAAAATCTCCTACTTCACATTCATGCTCAATAACACAACCGGTATTGCAGATCACGCCATTCCCGATTTTCGACAATGCATTTACCGAAACATTGGAGCTGATCATAATACCATTCCCGATCAACTGTGCACTTGGATCTATTTCTGCGGAAGGATGAATGGCATTTACCGGGAGACAACCCTGTGCTTTAAAACTTTCATAGATTTTCTGCCTGATGCTGTTATCGCCGATGGCAATAAAAAATTCATCGCTCCTTAAAACAGTATAAGCCTGTTCCGAAGTTTCCTTTCCGAAATATTTGAGATTATAGGGGTTAATAGCTTTTTCTTCGTTATCAAAATAACCGATCACTTTTTTTCCCAGCGCCTCAAAGATGCCATGCACTACGTATGAGTGGCCGGAATACCCTATTAATATCATGTGTTTTTTCGTTTTAAGGTTTGTAAACCGGTAGCCCGGAGTTATATTTTTTTACCAACAGGGGAAGGCATTAAAATCCCTTCTCAGGATTTCCTTGCGATCGTTGCCCATCCGCCGCCAATCCTGATGATCTCCAGGTTTTCGCGTGGGATGCCGGCTTTCCTGTGCAGGTCGATGATCTGTTGTTCTGTATAATGGAACAGCGGGCAGGTATAACGGTATCTCCGCAAAGCCATCCGCAGGCCATCTTCAGGCCAGGAAGCCATGATAGAACGATCAGACAGCGAGCACATCCTGCTCAGCAATGCCTGTGCGTTTTCTACATAATCAAATACTCCAAGGGCATAGGAGTAATCAAATTTTCTGTTACCGAAATCGTAGGTAAGTACATCTCCAAGAACGAATTCACATTTGTCGGCAACGCCTTCTTCTATAACCGTGTTCCTGGCATAATCGATCATGTGCTGGGCAAAGTCGACACCGAACACATGCGAAGCGCCGGCATTTTTTATCAGTGATACGCTGTTAATACCGGGGCCTGAACCAATATCCAACACGGTTGCGTTGGGAATCTCCTTGCAGGCTTTTACAGCAATGGCCTGGCGTTCATATACGCCTTTCCTGAAGATGCGGTCGAAAGTGGAGGGCTTTTTGTAGTAATTTCCAAATAACTCACTTCTTGCGTCCCAGTAGCTCTGTACCGTTTCCGTTTTCTTTGACATAGTTTGCTTTTTGCAGGCAGGTAACGAACTGGTTTTGTTTAAGCAGGTCCAGTATCTTACCTCGTACTGAATTGCGAAATAAATTCCAGCGCAAATTTAGGGCAAGTACCTTTAATTTAGAATAACCGGCCGAGGGAGGATAATTGTCGGCCACACTGATGAATTTCGTATCAAACTCGTAAGGGTGCATGTAGATCATACTGTCTTTTCCCTGTTTCTTAAAATCACGAAAAACCTTGTTCACAAGCATCTTTGGCATCAACCTGATGTATCCGCCACCTGCCACGGGCCACGTGCGGTTGAAATAATTTGCGATCGTTAAGGGAAGTTCTACGATCTGTTTGCCATTGGGAAGATCATACAAAGCATCTTTATCACTGAACCCTTCAATACCATAGCGGGGCATTTTTTTGGGGAAGATGCTGCTGTCGTATATCAATCCAAGATCCGTCAATATCTCCAATACATACAGGTTTGTTTCATTCACTGAGAAGAAGGGAGCCCTGTAGCCATGTATTCTCTGGCCGGTGATATTGGAAACGATGTCAACACTTTCCTTCAGGTCTTTTCTCGCCTGGTCTGGAGTGAGTGTGAACATGGCTTTGTGGTTCTGACCATGAATGCCGATCTCGTGCCCGCGGGCTGCAATATTTTTTACGAGCTGTGGACGGTATTTCGCCAGCATACCCAGGATAAAGAATGTTGCTTTGCTGTTGGTTTCATCCAGCATATTGAGCATAATGTCGGTCTGCCTCTCAATGGAACCTTTTACCGGTTCGGTTATTTCATCAAAATGATACATCCCGAACAATTGTCCGAAGTCTTCCCAATCTATCGAAAGTGTACTATAACTCATCGCTTCTTTAAAATTTTTTGTATCGCCTGCAGGTAAGCATCTATCACAACCTGTTTATCAAATTCCTTCACAACTTTTTTCCTGGCGGCGACCCCCATTTGTATGCGTTTTTCTTCCGGCAGTTTCAGCATGTTCTCCATTTTTGCTGCCAGGTCTGTTGCATCCTGTACTTTACAAAGCATCCCTGTTACATTGTGTTCCACAATTTCTTTGCAGCCGGTGGTATCGCATGTTATGGAAGTACGTTCCATGGCCGATGCTTCCAGCAGTACATTGCTTGTTCCCTCTCTATAGGAAGGAAGTACTATACAATCGGCTTCTGCAATAAAAGGCCTCACATCTTTGGTTTCACCAGGGTATTCGATGATACCTTCTTTCACCCACAGATCGATCTCTTCCCTGGTTACGGTATTATCTTTCAGGTTCTGCGTCCATACCGGCCCCAGCACACGGCAGGTAATTTCCGGGTGAAACTTTCTGACCATTCTTGCTGCTTCCACATATTCAATGATACCCTTGTCTTTTACCAGCCGGCTGATGAACAGGAACACAAATTTACCATCAGTTTGCCTACGGGGCATTGGCTTGTAAAATTCATGATCAATTCCCGAACCGGGTATCCGGGCTGCATGTTCCGGTTTTACAAATCCTTTTTCAAGAAAGATGTTCATGTCATCATAATTCTGGAAAAAGATCATGGCAGTTTGCTGCAACACAAATTTATACAATGTTCTGGCGCCCCTGTATGCAATGTTGTTGCGTGCAAACAAAGGACCGATACCTGTAATATTGGTGATGGTTGGGATCTTTAAGCGGCGTGTAACCATATTGCCCCAGATGGCCGGGCGAATGGTAAAAGTTAGGCAGGCATCGGCCTTAACTGTTTTCAATGCCTTGCGAAGATTGCGCATGTACCGGTAAATATCTGCCGGGTGCTGTGTGCTTCCTTTTACATCGATCACCGAAAAACCTTTTTGTTTGGCCTGCTCCAGGTCGGCTGCGGAGCCGGTTGTTAAAACAGTTACCGTATATCCCTTTTCCATCAGCGACCTGGTGAGTTTTTCGCGGATGGTATTGGTAGCGATGATATTATTTTCTATGATGGCGATGTTCTTCATTACATTCAGCTGACATATACTTTACGGTACCACACTTCCATACAAAAGAGCATCCATAATATCTTGGCTCTTTTTTCCGGAGCTACCCCTGCCTTATTTTCCAGCAGGCTGTTTACAAATTTCCTGTTTACAAAATCTTTGTTCAGTGCATTGGGTGAAGCAATGTAATCATGCATGATGGTTTTCAGTTCATGATCCACCCATTTCTTCAATGGTATCTCAAATCCTCTTTTGGGTTGATTGATGAGTTGTTCGGGCAGGTATTTTTTCGCCAGTGTGCGAAGCGGGTATTTGGTCACTGCCCCGTTTATCTTATGTTTATCATTCATGCCCGGTGCATATTCGAGTAGTTCTTTACAAAGGAACGGACTTCTGCCCTCCAGCGAATGTGCCATGGTAGCGATGTCCATCTTTACCAGCAGATCACTGAACAGGTTGGTATCGAAATCCATATTCATCAGCTTCTGAAGGCCACTGAGGTTTGATGCAGCGATCTTATCAAAATCCCGGCGAATGGGTTCCATGTAATCAAAACCCGGATCGATGATCTCGTCCTCATGATCTTCCAGTATATCCACACCGG
>JAFDXA010000156.1 GCA_018268185.1 Bacteroidota bacterium | reverse complement strand
TGGCACATCATGAAAATTTATGGTAGTTATGGATTCAATGAATTTATCATTTGCCTCGGTTATAAAGGATATGTGATCAAAGAATATTTCATGAATTACTTTCTTCACAATTCAGACCTTACTGTTGATCTTGAAAACAACCATGCCACTTTTCATAACAGCAATAGTGAGAAGTTTAAAGTGACGCTGATTGAAACCGGTTTGAATACCAAAACAGCGGGCCGCTTGAAAGCTGTGCAGCAATATATAGGTGATGAAGACTTTATGCTGACGTATGGAGATGGCGTATCGGATGTTAATCTTACTGAATTAATGAGTTTCCATAAGACCCATAGCAGAATAGCAACTGTTACGGCAGTGGCTCTGGAGGCAAGGTTTGGTGGAATGGAAATGAATGAAGCCGGGAAAGTGATTTCGTTCAGAGAAAAAGCTAAAGACGAAAGTAAATGGATAAACGGAGGTTTTTTTGTACTGAAGCCGGAAGTTTTTAAGTTCCTGGAAGGAGATATGACCGATATGATGTGGGAAGATGAGCCTTTAGAAAAGCTAACAGCGGCAGGAGAATTACAGGCTTACCAACACAACGGTTTCTGGAAATGTATGGATGCTCTGCGTGATAAAATTGAATTGGAAAAACTCTGGCAAACAGGTCAGGCAAAATGGAAAAACTGGTGAACCTGCAACTATTGACCTCATATTATAAGGGTAAGAAAGTATTTGTAACCGGCCATACAGGTTTCAAAGGTTCGTGGCTGATCGCCTGGTTGCATAAACTGGGAGCTATAACCTGTGGCTACGCCCTGGAACCTGAATATGATGAATGCCTTTTTAATATATTGAAATCACTGGAAACCGGGGAGAGTATTATCAACGATATCAGAGATAAAGAAAATCTGAAGAAAGCAATATTGGATTTCAGGCCTGATTTTATTTTTCACCTGGCGGCACAACCACTCGTACGTCGCAGCTACAGCATCCCTGCAGAAACCTTTGAAGTTAATGCTATTGGTACGGCCAATGTGCTGGAAACGCTTCTGGGTCTTGAAAAAAAATGTACCGTAATCGTAGTTACTACCGATAAAGTATACGAAAACAAAGAGCTGGATATTTTATACCATGAAGCTGACATTTTGGGTGGCTTCGATCCTTATAGTGCCAGTAAGGCGTGTACGGAGCTTGTGGTAAATTCCTTTAGAAATTCTTTCTTTCATCCTCAGAAAATATTACTGCATAACAAAGCAATAGCTTCTGTAAGGGCCGGTAATGTGATTGGGGGAGGAGATTACAGCGAAGACAGGATCATTCCTGATATTGTAAGATCATTATCATCAGGTAAAACAATCGAAGTGAGAAATCCCGGTTCTGTAAGACCATGGCAACATGTACTGGAACCGCTGGGTGGGTACTTGTTATTGGGCGGGTTATTGCACCAGGATCCTGTTAAATATTCAGGCGCTTATAACTTCGGCCCAAATCCGGATGATCACCTTCAGGTGCAGCAACTCGTAGAACAGGCTATACAGATATGGGGCAAGGGATCGTGGAGATCAACAGGGAATAACAATAATCTTCATGAAGCCGGCATTTTAAAGCTGGATATCAGTACGGCACAAAAAATATTAAATTGGCATCCCAAGCTTAGTGCTTCAAATGCCATTGAGTGGACCATTAATTGGTACAGGGAAAAAGGAGATAAAGCCTCCTTTACTTTAAGCCAGATCAATAATTATATGAACGCATGATATTCACTCCAACACCCCTTTCAGGAAGTTACCTTGTTTCGTTGACCCCTTTGGGGGATAAGAGGGGGTGGTTTGCCAGAACATATTGCAAAAAGGAATTTGCAGCCATCGGGCATACGGATGAGTGGGTGCAACTGAATCATTCCTATTCTGCAAGCCGAGGAACTTTAAGGGGAATGCACTACCAGGTAAAACCATACACAGAAATTAAAATGATACGTTGTGTAGTGGGTGCCGTTTATGATGTTATTGTGGATCTGCGAAGCGATTCTCCCACTTTTCTTCAACATTACGGCGTAGAACTCTCTGCAGAAAACAAGCAGATGCTTTACATACCCCGGGGATTTGCTCATGGATTCCAGACATTGGAAGATAATACAGAGCTGCTATATCATCACAGTGAATATTATAACCCAGGGGCAGAAGCAGCCGTAAAATATGACGACCCTCTCCTGAACATTGAGTGGCCATTGCCAGTCAGTGAAATATCCGGACGGGATAAATCTCATCCACTATTAACCTCATCTTTTAAAGGCATATAGTATGAATTGCAGGTTTTGTAAAAGAGAACTCAAGGATGTTTTTATTGATCTGGTGAACTCACCGGCATCCAACTCTTTTCTCACTAAGGAAGAATTAAATGCACCCGAAGTGTTCTACCCTTTGAAAGTATATACATGTTCCGGTTGCTTCCTGGTTCAGGTCGATGAGTACAAGAAATCGGATGCGATCTTTGACAATAACTACGTATATTTTTCTTCATACAGTAAAAGCTGGCTGGCGCACGCAAAAAAATATACCGGGATGATGGTTGATAGATTTAATCTCTCAGACTCTTCACAGGTAATTGAAGTTGCCAGTAATGACGGTTATTTATTGCAATACTTCCAGGAGAGAAAAATACCGGTACTTGGTATAGAACCAACTGCCAACACAGCCGAAGTTGCGCGGGAAAAAGGAATTGAAACCGTTGTTGATTTCTTTGGAGTTAATTTGGCAACTAAACTTGTGGAAAAAGGTATAAAGGCAGATCTGTTACTTGGCAATAATGTGTTGGCACACGTACCCGATATCATGGATTTTGTTGGAGGAATGAAAATTATTCTCAAGGGAACGGGTGTGATTACTATGGAGTTTCCGCATCTTATGCAGCTTGTAGATAATAACCAGTTCGATACTATTTATCATGAGCACTTTTCCTATTTGTCATTCCATACTGTTCAAAAAATATTTGCAGCGAATGGATTGGAATTATTTGACGTGGAAGAATTACCTACCCATGGCGGATCTCTCAGAATTTTTGCAAAGCATCTTGAATATGCGACTTTACCGGTATCTACTAATGTAACAAAACTCCTGGAGAAGGAGAAGGCTCGCGGACTTACCTCAATGCAATACTATAGCGGCTTTCAGTCAAAAGCGCTCAACGTTAAACTGGATATGCTTGATTTTCTGATTACACAAAAGAAAAACGGGAAAAAAGTAGCAGGTTATGGAGCAGCTGCAAAAGGAAATACATTGCTGAACTTCTGTGGTGTTAAAAATGATCTGGTTGATTTTGTTGTAGACGCAAACCCTCACAAGCAGGATAAATATCTTCCTGCCAGTCATATCCCGGTAACTTCTGAATCAAAGATCAAAAAAGAAAAACCGGATTATGTTATAATTCTACCATGGAATCTGAAAGAGGAAGTTATGGCGCAGCTTATGTACATAAAGGATTGGGGTGGGAAATTCGTAGTCCCCATTCCTTCCTTACAAATCATTGATTAAACATGGGAATACTGGTTACCGGATCAACAGGCTTTATAGGTTGTTACGTGGTAGAAGAACTGCTGCGGAGAGGGTTGGATGTAATAGCCACTGGTTCTTCTGAAGAAAGAGCAAAGCAGTGTACCTGGTACAGCCGGGTTCGTTTCCGTGAACTTGACATAAAAAAACTGGATCCAGACATAGACTATTATCATTTTTTCTATAGTCCTGAGAGAATGATACACCTGGCTTGGGAAGGTCTGCCCAATTATACAGGTTCTTTTCACGTAGAGGAAAATCTTCCCCGACATATAATGCTGATCAGGAATCTTGTGGACAATGGCTTAAAGGATATCACTATCAGCGGAACCTGTTTTGAATATGGGATGCAGGAAGGTTGTCTTAATGAGGGAATGGAAGCCCAACCCTCCAATTTTTATGCTGTTGCCAAAAATGAACTGAGGAAATACACAGAGAAGCTGGCAACAGAAAAAGCTATCTATTTCAGATGGGTTAGGTTATTCTATATGTATGGGAAGGGGCAAAATCCAAAATCTTTGATCTCACAACTCGATACTGCACTGGAGAAGGGGGACAGATCCTTTAATATGAGTGGCGGAGAGCAGGTAAGAGATTTTACACCCGTAGAAAAGGTGGCAGCTATGCTGGTTTCAATAGCGTTACAGGAAGAAGTTACCGGTATCATCAACTGCTGCAGCGGAAAGCCGGTTAAAGTGAAAGATTTTGTGACTAACTATGTGCAGGAAAAAGGAAAAGAAATAAAACTCAATATTGGATATTATCCCTATGCAGCGTATGAACCAATGTGTTTCTGGGGGGATGATTCAAAACTCCAGCAGATCATAAAAGTGGTATAATGTTAAAAGGGCAGGCCACCATAATTATAATATTGCATAACAGGCATCGAAACCTCGACAGGTTGCTTGATTATTATGCCGGTGTTGAATTCCCGATAGTTATTGCAGATAGCTCAAAACAGGAGCATAAGTTTGAGCATTTGAGTGATTCGGTGAAGTACATATACACGCCAGGATTCTCTTTTACACAAAAAGTTGAAGAGATTTTACCGGCAATCAATACTCCCTATGTGCTGATGTGTGCAGATGATGATTTTGTTGTTCCTTCGGGCATCAGAGCATGCACAGAATTCCTGGATAAGAATAATGAATATAGTTGCGCCCAGGGAATGATATTAAAATACTATGTCAATACCCATGAAACAGATTTTAGGGTTGATATGCTTTACCAGGGAGATTTTAGCATAAACACAATGCATCCCTGGGAACGTATAAATAAATTATTTCAGCCTTATAAATCTTTACTGTACGGGGTTCACAGAACCAAAGTTTTGAACAACGTTTTCAAAGGAGCAGGAAAATCATTCCGTAACCTTTATCTTAATGAATACCTGACATCCATTGTTCCGCTTTTTTATGGAAAATATAAGGATATTGAGGTCTTATACCAGGTGAGGGAACATTCTGATTTTTCAGACGATAAAACTGTAGATAATATTGATGTTATTGTTCAGTCAGAAAAATACAGAGATGAATACAGAAGCTTTTTAGCGTACCTCAATACAAAAATGGGGCATTTGCATGTAGAGGAACAAGATCAATTAAAAAAGGCCGTTCGCCTGTGTCTGGAAATGTATGCCGGGCATGTCAGGCAAATTAAAGAGCAAGGTTTGCCTTTAAAGAAACAGTTCGGGAAATTGCTGCTTAATATTCCTGGAATAGGGAAAACATTGATCCAAAAGCGGCGTAACAGTAAAAGCAGGGCCTCAGTAAGCAGGTATTTAACCCCAAAAGATTGGGACGAGCTGGAAATAATCAGCGGGTTATTGAAAAAGTTTAAATAATCAAAATCGGGTAATATATGGCAAATCGGAAAAAGATCCTGGGAGAAAGACTTGAATCAGGACAGTATAACGAAAATACGAGTG
>JAFDXA010000155.1 GCA_018268185.1 Bacteroidota bacterium | reverse complement strand
ATTTTCCGATCGGCGTGCGAACTGCATCAATAACATAAACCGTTTGCATGGTAATGGTTTTAACTTTCTAACGATCAAACTTTCACAAAGTTCGGTTATTTGCCAAAGTTAGGATGATTATCTTTGCAGGATGGCTGGCAAGAGAAATATACGGGAACTGAACCTGGTTGAGTTGAAGGAGTATTTTGAGTCGATCGGCGACAAAAAATTCCGGGCTATACAGGCTTACGACTGGCTGTGGAAGCAACATACCCGTAGTTTTGATGAGATGAGTAATCTTTCGCTTGATCTTCGCAAAAAGCTGGCTGAAGACTTTTCACTCAATGCCATCACTGTTGACCTTACGCAACAGAGTTCCGACGGCACCTTTAAATCGAGGTTCAGAACTTACGATGGGCATTTGCTGGAAGGCGTTATCATTCCCACAGAAAAAAGAAATACAGCCTGTGTTTCTTCCCAGATCGGCTGCAGCCTGAGTTGCAAATTCTGTGCTACCGGCATGATGGAACGCAAACGCAACCTCGACTTTGATGAGATATACGACCAGGTGGCTATCTTAAACCAGCAAAGCCTGGATACCAATGGCAACGGCCTTACCAATATTGTTTACATGGGCATGGGTGAACCGTTGCTGAATTATAAGAATGTATTGAAGTCAATCGATAGGATCACGGCATCCGACAGTATGAACATGAGCCCGAAACGCATCACGGTTTCTACAGCAGGTGTTGCAAAAATGATCAGGCAACTCGGGGATGACAAAGTACGGTTCAACCTGGCGCTCTCGTTACATGCCGCTACGGATGAAAAACGCGACAGGATCATGGCCATCAATGAAACAAATAACATCAAGGCATTGATCGAAGCCCTGAATTATTTCTATGAGCAAACCAAAAATGACATCACATTGGAATATGTGCTCTTAAAAGGAGAGAACGACAGCCTCGAAGATGCGAAGGAGTTGGTAAAAGTTTACCGAAAGATTCCTACACACCTGGTGAATGTGATCGAGTACAATCCTGTTTACGGTATTCCATTCATCAAATCAGACGAAGACAGCACACAGACATTTACAGATTATCTTGTAAGCCAGAAAGTAAATGTAAGAATCCGTCGTAGCCGCGGTAAAGATATTGATGCAGCTTGCGGGCAGTTGGCTAATAAGAGTAAAGAGTTGGCTAATTAAATTTTATTTTTCATTACTGTTGAAAAACAGCATAAACACAACAACATGAGCCAGTCGCCTTTCCAGAAATTCATGGGCAAGAAGAAGAACAGCGTAGTTAAAGAAGAATTACGCCAGGAAAAGAAAAAATACCGAAAAGAAAGAAATGCTTATTTCGACAAATTAAAAGAAGAAAAATACCAGGAACGAATGGCCGCCAAAGGGCAGGCTGTTAAGAAGGTGGATTCTAAAACCAGCAAAACAAAAGCGGTTGTTTCTAAAACAGAAAAGAACTCAAAAACAACGGACACTGTTATGCCGTTGAATAAATTCCTGGCCCATTGCGGTGTTGCTTCGAGAAGGGATGCTGTGGCGTTGATCACTGAAGGCAAGGTAAAAGTGAACGGAAAAATTGCCACTGAACCCGGGTATAAAGTTCAACCAACCGATGAGATTTTTTTCAATGGTAAGAAGCTGTTTGTAACCAGGAACATGGTTTACATCCTGCTCAACAAACCGAAAGACTATATCACAACCACGGATGACCCACAGGGTCGAAAGACTGTACTTCAACTGATTGAAAAAGCAACGACCGAAAGAGTTTATCCCATCGGCAGGCTTGATCGCAATACTTCCGGTGTTTTATTACTCACCAATGATGGCGATCTCACACAAAAACTTTCGCATCCGAGTTACGAGATAAAAAAAATCTATGAAGCCAAACTCGACAAGGTACTGGCCAAAGCAGATTTTGATAAAATACTGAAAGGATTAAAACTGGAAGACGGGCCTGTGTATGTTGACAGCCTTGCTTATGCTGATTCAAAAGACAAATCAATCATCGGCATCGAAATACACAGTGGCCGCAACCGCATTGTTCGCCGCATCTTCGAACACCTCGGTTATGATGTGAAAGGCCTTGACCGTGTAATGTATGCAGGGCTTACAAAAAAGAATGTAGAACGTGGCAAGTGGCGATTCCTTTCAGAGAAAGAGATCAGGTTGCTGAAATATTTAAATGCAAGCAGGAAGAAATGAGCAGTGTAAATATCAATAACCAGCGAAATGAAGTTCAGCATCATTTCAGATCAGTAAAGGATATTATTGTTTTTGAGAACGTTCATTTTGTTGCTATCAACAAACCGGCCGGGCTGCTTACCATTCCCGACAGAATGCAGTCGGAAAAATCATTAAAAGAATATCTCCAGGAAAAGTACGGCAACATATTTACCGTTCACCGGATTGATAAGGATACCAGTGGACTTGTTGTATTTGCCAAAGATGAAACTGCCCATAAATATCTCTCTAAACTTTTTGAAGAGAGGAAGGTTGACAAATATTATATGGGTATTGTTTTAGGATCGCCAGTCAATACAACAGGCAGCATTGATGCCCCCATCAGCGAGCACCCGCAAAACAAGGGCCTCATGGTTGTTCATCGTTCCGGTAAGCCCTCCCTTACCGATTATGAAGTGGTGGAAGGCAATAAATTTTATTCCCTGGTTTCATTCAGGCTACATACAGGTCGTACCCACCAGATACGTGTTCATTCCAAAAACATAGGACACCCGCTTGCATGCGATCCTTTGTATGGAGATGGAAAGCCGGTATTGCTCTCTTCATTTAAGAAGAAGTTCAAACTTGCCAAAGAAGAAGAATCAGAGAAACCCATGATCAACAGGTTGGCATTACACTCATGGAAGATCGCTTTTGATGATATGAACAATGAACGCCTCGAACTGGAAACGCCTGTTCCAAAAGAAT
>JAFDXA010000154.1 GCA_018268185.1 Bacteroidota bacterium | reverse complement strand
GTTCAAGTCTGTTATGAATTCTTTTGGTTTTTGTGGTGAATTGTCTGTCATTGTCGTACGGTACAGTTACACATAACGTTCGAGCATTGACGCAAGCTGGGAATAATTGCGTTGTCCGCCCGGTTGAAAATACTTATTAAAGATGAGGAATTTTAACTAAACCGCAAAGCCAGCCGGCAGGACTAGGAGCGTAGCCAAAACTGCCGGCGGATTGTTGATCTGTCAAGCCGATTTACTGAAGATTGGTAGCGATTTGTTGTTGATTTTATTTCCGTCCGCCCAGTTTGCGTTCAATGCTGTTGTTGTACGATTTTTACTACTAAGCAGCTGGAAGAAACATACCAGCAAGATAGACTCCCAAAATTATAGAGATAATTGTAGATACTAATATTGAGATAAATACAATTATATTCCGTCTCGTTTTTTTGGTGATAAGATGTATGATCAAGTAATCAATCAAATAAATTGGGATAATGAAATATAAGAATACGGGTGTAATGAAGAAAACAAGCAATGCTAAAACCATCCCGCCAATCACAGATGCAGCTAATGTTGCAATCAGGCTTTGTATATAAACATCTTTGGAAATGTACTGATCAACCTTATATTTTTTAAAACTGTAAAATTTTGACTCAATTAAATTATTTACCTCTTGTTTGCTAAGTACCTCGGACTTTATTTTCCCCTTTATGAATTCAATGTCAACATCTGTATTAGCAAACGAAAATATTTCAGTTGATAATCTCTTGATTTCTTCATCGACTATTTTCTTTCTAATAATTAAATTTTCGAAACTCTTTATTCCTCCACGCAACTCGATTTCTTGGGAAAGTTCTGGGCTCAATTGTCCTGAATAGTCCAACATTGAATTGTATGCTTCAATAAGTTCATCTGTTGTGTATTTCGAATACATGGCATTTTGTTAAGCGGCAACCCAATGTAAAATTCGTACAACGTTCGAGCATTGACGCAAGCTGGGGATTTATAGCTCGTCAGCTTGGTGAAAATGCTTATTAAAGATGCGGAATTTTAACTAAACCGCAAAGCGAGCCGGCAGCACTAGGAGCGTAGCCAAAACTGCCGGCGGTTTGTTGATCTGTCAAGCCTATTTACTGAAGATTAGTGATGAGTTGCCGCTGATTGCTATTCCGTCCGCCCAGTTTGCGCTCAATGCTGTTGTTGGCTGAAGTAATGGGATTATAAGGAAAACATAAAATAATGAGTAAAAATTAATGAAAGAGCACAAAGCAGTATAGATAGAAAATACCTTTTGTATAAATATAGAAGAAAAGCGAGTTCTAGAAAGAGAAATAGTAGTAACGAAATATTTAGGTGAGGCCTTGCAATTTTATCTATTGTGGCTTTGGGGATTAAGGGGCTTTCGAGTTGGTGCCGGGTTTGAAAATATCCAATCAAATTCAAAACGATAAATGCTAACACTGCAATCAAGCAAAATTGTGATACTCGTTTTAGAGCATTTGATTGGTTTAAAAACATGTGAGTTTCAAAAATTATTTCAGCCAACGTTCGAGCATTGACGCAAGCTGGGAATTTATAGCTCGTCAGCCCGGCGAAAATGCTAATTAAAGATGAGGAATTTTGACTAAACCGCAAAGCCAGCCGGCAGCACTGGGAGCGTAGCCGAAACTGCCGGCGGATTAGTTATCTGTCAAGCCGATTTACTGAAGATAGGTAATGAGTTGATGTTGAGATTACTTCCGTCCGCCCAGTTTGCGTTCAATGCTGTTGTTAACTGCAGGCTTTTTGATTGAAATATTTGGTGATATTTTGAAAATGAAATTAAAAATGATACAAAAAGTCAAAATTCTGATTGACACACAAATTCTGATCGAAAAAAGCTGATACAAAAAACTTGAAACAAAAAATGATACAAAAGAGGGAAAAAACAAAATGATACAAAAAACCTTGAGTAAAAAATGATACAAAAAAGTGCAATAGAAAATTGGCACAAAAAATTCGACTAAAAAGTTGGCACAAAAAAATGCAATAGGAAATTGATACAAAAGTGTGTCAAAAAATAAGCGTGAAAGCAAAATGGCACAAAATGACTAAATAAAAACCTCTATTTACTAGACTTTAAGTCATCGGAGGCTTCGTTAAGCTTGCAGTTAACGTACGAGCATTGACGCAAACTGGGAATAGTTGCGTTGTCCGCCCGGTTGTAAATGCCTATTAAAGATGAGGAATTTTAACTAAACCACAAAGCCAGCCGGCAGCACTGAGAGCGTAGCCAAAACTGCCGGCGGATTGTTGATCTGTCAAGCCGGTTAACTGAAGATTGGTAGAGAGTTGTTGCTGAGATTACTTCCGTCCGCCCAGTTTGCGATCAATGCTGTTGTTATGCGAAGGCTATGGCCGCATATTTTCTTAGTGTTTATATAGTGTGCCTTTTGATAGTTTAAAATTCCTTGGATAAAATTCTTGATCTAATTCTGCTAAAAAAAGTCCAAAGCCAAATTTAATAAGCTTTGAATTTTTGAATTTGAATGAAGCGACATAGCTAGGGATCTTCCAGGCTTTATAACTCAAACTATTTGTATCAATCCAGTAGTACTTTAATATTTTTAGGTCTTTTTCTTCCAAAATGCAATCTGGTTCTTTGTTTACTAGATTTAGCAAAGTAGTATCGGTTATTCCCAATTTAATTTTGTCATGGGAAGTAAAATGCTCATTTGCTACTTGTAAAAAATTCTCGATTTTTTCAGACAGCATACCGATTGTAAAGAAATCGTTCCAATAGCCATCTGTTTGAGACGAATTCAATCGAAAATACTCTGTCTGATTTTGGTTAAGAATATATACGCTTCCAAATTCTTTTTGTTTATAAGATTCATAAAAGAGGAGATTGAATTTTGCTGTGTCAATGTTAACATTATAAAGGCTATCTAAACCTATTTTAGCTAAATTATCAACTACTCCAATTTTAAACTCAGAGAAGTCTAAGGATTTGTGTTGAGAATAGACTGGAAAATTTATGATGCAAACTATAAATGCCGATATATATGCTTTCATTTTAGTCTAATGCTTTCGATATAGCTTTCGCATAACGTACGTGCATTGACGCAAGCTGGGAATAGTTGCGCTGTCTGCCCGGTTGCAAATGCCTATTAAAGATGAGGAATTTTAACTAAACCGCAAAGCCAGCCGGCAGCACTGGGAGCGTAGCCAAAACTGCCGGCGGTTTGTTGATCTGTCACGCCTGTTAACTGAAGATTGGTAGAGAGTTGATGTTGAGATTACTTCCGTCCGCCCAGTTTGCGTTCAATGCTGTTGTTGGGCGAAGTTATTCGTAGATAACCTTTTTAGAATCGATTAATTTATTGGAGTTATTTATTCTATAATAAGTGTAATAATTTCTACCAGAAATGACGTGACTTTCGACTATATTCTTTTTTGGATTAAATTCTGGATTCTTTATATCCTCAAAGTCTTTAACTCTTATTAATTCTTTACTCTTTGGATTCAGTAAATATAAATGATACATTTTATTGCTTCTTACATCATAATCAAAAAATATCAATATATCTTTTACTCCATCATTGTTGAAATCTTGAAATTTTAGGATTGGAGCCTTGCAAAAAACTAAATCAGAAAAAAGGACGGAAGTTCTATAATCCCTTTGTCTGCTAAAAGTAATTTTGGCATTTGTTGCTGTGTCGTAGTCATTTATTTTTTCAGCATTATAGATTTCAAGCCGCAATTTATAGTTAGTGAAGACAGATATTGTTGTATCAAATGATTGAAAAATTGATTGGCCATTACATTTTGGTGCAGTAAATGTAAATAAGCCCAAAATAGTCCATGAAAGTAATAAAAGCTGTCTCATATAATTTCGCCCAACGAACGTGCATTGACGCAAGCTGGGAATAGTTGCGCTGTCCGCCCGGTTACGAATGCTTATTAAAGGAACGAAATTTTGACTAAACCACAAAGCCAGCCGGCAGCACTAGGAGCGTAGCTAGAAACTGCCGGCGGATTGGTTAACGGTCAAGCCGATTTACTAAAGATTGGTAGTGAGTTGATGTTGAAATTACTTCCGTCCGCCCAGTTTGTGTTCAATGCTGTTGTTAGCTGAAGGCAATTACTCGTGTTCCGTCTCAGTCAAATATTCTATCCTTGCCTAACATGCTTTTAATATTTTCAATGTGCTGAATTCTGGTATTAACGTCTTCTCCATTTTTAACGGCCTCTTTTAATTTCATAACAACTTCGCTTTTATTAGCAAACTGAGCAGGAGTATTATTTGACATAATCGTTCTTATAACTTCTAAAACCCGATCAGACTTTATGAGAAATGTTCCGTTGGGGATATAATTGATTTCTTTTAACACGCAGTCGCCATAAAATACAACAATGGAATAAAATGGAATGGTTGCAAATTGATTGAGTTGCTTTCTTAAATCGACAATATGTTTATTATTCTGCATTATAGGGTTATAAAATTTGTATTTTCTTTTCCCATATGCTAATACTTGCGTCCATTGCGATTGATATCCTGCTCCGAAAATCCAGCCGCTATAGTCTTTAACTTCAATTACGATAATGCCCACTTTTGTTGCAACAACTAAATCAATTTGGCAAAAATTACCATCTTGTTTTTTAACGTACAAATCGTGAAATATAGTTTGCGCATGTATTCCGCCTTTCAATATTTTTAAAACTAATTGACGTTCTGATCTTGTTCCTCTATTTGCTTTTGTAACTGTTTCTAATAATTTCCTATCTCGTATTTCAACAAATATGAGAATAAAACAAATTGAGCAAATTATGACAATAAATAACCACATAAGAAGTTGCGACAGAATTTGAATCGCTCTGATTAAAATGCTTATTTTATTAGAAAAGCTAAAAATTGCTTTCAGCTAACGTACGAGCATTGACGCAAACTGGGAATAGTTGCGCTGTCCGCCCGGCTACGAATGCTTATTAAAGATGAGGAATTTTAACTAAACCACAAAGCCAGCCGGCAGCACTAGGAGCGTAGCAAAAACTGCCGGCGGAGTAGTTTTCTGTCAGGCCAATTTACTGAAGATTGGTAGCGATTTGTTGTTGATTTCACTTCCGTCCGCCCAGTTTGCGTTCAATGCTGTTGTTATGTGCAGTTAGTTTTCTGGCTCAAGTATTGACTTAAGCTTTGACAAATACTTTTTCATGTCAAAATTAGTTTTCATTGCAATAATGAATTTGGGGAGGTTAAAGCCTAGTGCATATTTTACTATACTTGAATCAAATTCTATTTCATATATCAGTCTTGTTCTGTTTTCAGATATGTATTGGACAGTTCTTACACTCTTTAAATAAAATCTTGAATCTTTTATTGATTGGAGTGTTACAGTTTCGTTTCTTTTGAACTCTGTAAATTCCAGTACGACTAAGTTATTTGCTTTTTTGGTAGATAATTTAGAATACTCATAAGCATGAGTTCCAAGATGCAAATCTCCTTTTAACTCAGTTTGGTTTATTTCTTTTCTCCATAGGTAGTCATTTGCAGGGTTGCTATAAAAGTCAAATATCTTTTCAAGGCTGTTGTGTACTATTATTTCTTTATTAGCTTTTATTAGCATAAGGTTCAATTCTAATTGCACATAACGTTCGAGCATTGACGCAAGCTGGGAATAGTTGCGCTGTCCGCCTGGTTGCAAATGCTTATTAAAGATGAGGAATTTTAACTAAACCACAAAGCCAGCCGGCAGCACTGGGAGCGTAGCCAAAACTGCCGGCGGATTGTTGATCTGTCAAGCCGATTTACTGAAGATTGGTAGAGAGTTAGTGTTGAGATTACTTCCGTCCGCCCAGTTTGCGTTCAATGCTGTTGTTATACGAAGTATTATTTAACGTACACCCTGCACAATTCTTTGGGAGAAGTCCTTGATTCTTGGTAATAATAAATGGCTTTGATGCTGTTTTCTGTTCCAGTCTTGGCGACTTCTAGTAAAGATATCTTATATACTCTTGGCCCAAGTGATTTCGCCTCCCTGTAAAAGGTATTTAGTGTTTGATAAGGCATACCATCTTTGTGTGAATATTCCGAAATGAAATAATGATAAATGCAATCCGGACAAGGAGTGTCTGTAAAATATTCAACCTCGATTGAGTCTTGAACTCTCAGTTCGCTTTTAAGAACGGAATAAGTAAATATTGAATTACTCTTATTTTCTTTTGAAGAATCAAATACAGTATTACCATTCACTTTTACAGTCCAATAGTCTACAAAGTCATAAGTTGTTGCAGGAACTGTACACAAAAAAAATGAAATTAGTAAGCGAAGGCTCATAATAATATTTCGTATAACGTTCGAGGCTTGCCGCAGGGCTGGTATTTTATAACAGTCAGCCCGGCAACTGAAGCCGATTAAAAAACTGATGCTGAAGTTAACAACTAAAAGCCAAATAGAATTCGGTCAAGCCCGATATTAGCTGATAGCAGTACAACTGATGATTGTTATTCCGTCCGCCAGCCTTGCGGCAAACCTTTTGTTGGTGGCAGTTATAGTTCTGTATCGTTAAAATACTCTCTGATTTTTTCTGAAATCTGTCCACCATTTAAAATGTCTCGTAAAAACTCATCTGGTAAGATGAACCAAGTTGCATAGCCTCTGGAATTAGGTTCTCCAACACAAACAATTTTTCCCGAAACTTTGTCAGGATTATTTAATTCTCGTTCTGTGATATTCCATCTAATACCGATGCAAGGGTTTCCTTGCCATTGAATAATTGCAACTGAATATTCCCCTTGTATTGGTCCTCCGTCATAAATTGGTGTGACACTGTCAACACAATCTTTTGGACTTAATACTGTGTTTGCTGGATAATGCTTTGCCATATAAGGTTAATACTTTTAAAGAAGGTTATTAGGCTACGTCTATTAATTGTTGAAGTTCATTAACGCCAAAGTCGTAAATGTGATTAGCAAGAATTGACTTATAAACGGGCAACATTCTTCTATAACGTATCATGGAAGCCATGCTATGCGAATTAATATCACGTTCTGAATACTCAGTATATTTTTCCTGCTTTTCAATCATGAAGGTTGCAAAATGATAATGGTCGTCATTATTTGCATCAAAACCGTCAAACTTGATTTTGTTTAAATCTAAAGCTGCTTTTTCTGCTGCTGTCAGTCTATCAATAGCATTTGAAATGTATCGAAACATAGTTAGTATGTCATGGGTTTCTGTGCATACCTCTCTTGAAGTCTCTTCAGAATTTATATGCTGCAACGCCTCTGAATATAAACCCGTATATCCATTCTCAAAAATTTCTGCATCGGTCAAATGACTTTCGGTGTTTGCTGTGTCAAGGAATGACAGGATTTTGAATTGATTAGCTAAAGTCGCTCTTTCAAAAATTGTAAGTGTGTCCATTGTAATGTTTTTTTAATTTATGTTGAAAGTATTAGGGTGTCACAAATAATTGCCACCAACGTACGAGCATTGACGCAAGCTGGGAATAGTTGCGTTGTCTGCCCGGTTGCGAATGCTCATTAAAGATGAGAAATTTTAACTAAACCGCAAAGCCAGCC
>JAFDXA010000153.1 GCA_018268185.1 Bacteroidota bacterium | reverse complement strand
CTAACTCAGAAGGGGGGAAATATTTACGAAATTTTGAGCGTTGCGCCACCTCAATAAATTCTTCAATTAGGGCTTTACTAAATATCAATTTTATATTGGGTGCTGATACAATTTTATCAAATGCTGAAAAATCTTTGGTTAACAAAAAGCTAATCCAGATATTGGTATCAATAACAATTCTATTTCTTTTCTTTGGCATATCTTTTTGCTCTTACCGATTCAACTTCTTTAGTTATTTCTTCTAATGAAAGGGGATTTGAACTGGCTCTTGAACGTAACTTTTTAATGATTTTCAAAAAATCGTCTTCCTTTGACCCTTTGATTGAAATTAAATTGAGGTCAGCTAGGTTTTGAAGCAATTTTGTGGCCTTGGGATTTAATATGTCTACTTGTAATGTCATACCCAAATATAAGAATTTTCAATGAGAAAAGAGTCCGCCAGCATTACAGCTAACGTTCGAGCATTGACGCAAGCTGGGAATTTATAGCTCGTCAGCCTGGTGAAAATGCCTATTAAAGATGAGGAATTTTGACTAAACCGCAAAGCCAGCCGGCAGCACTGGGAGCGTAGCCAAAACTGCCGGCGGTTTGTTGATCTGTCAAGCCGATTTACTGAAGATTGGTAGTAAACTGTTGCTGAGATTACTTCCGTCCGCCCAGTTTGCGTTCAATGCTGTTGTTGGCAGCAGTATTGGCTTAATCTGTAATCTTAATATCAGGCATTGGTAGTTTCGCCATTTCATTCAGAAGAACATTTTTATTGCTTTTAAGATTTGCTAGGAAATTTTTTACATCATTACCATAGCCTCTTTCACTTATCCCAAAAAGGATAAGATATTTCTTCCCATTTTTGTCCATTGTAGACTTGTAGCGATAAATATTTCTCTCAATAATATTGACGTTTCCATTTGGAGCATTATCAGTTATGAGAAAATCAAGAATAATCTCTTCATTTTTCTGAAAAATATTATAATTAACCACAGGGTTATTTTCTTTTAACTTTTTTAACTCAGCAACTTTAGCTCCAGCTATATCTGATGGGTTATATTCGCCAGCTAAGACTTCAACAAGCACCATTGACTTATACTTTTCTAAAGTATTATTCGAGGGAATATATTCATGTTTGTAGTAATTCGCATTTGGATGGCTTGACCATGCAAAATTGTACTGAGTTTTTACTATAGTTACCGGTCCAGGAAAATTAAGATAGTCTTTGGGCGTTTGCATTGTTTGACCAAATGAGAATAAGCAGAGAAATTGCAAAAAAGAAAATAAAGAAAAGAGTTTCATATGATTATAAAGTTCATTTAATATTGCTGCCAACGTCGGCAGCTTTGCGAATTTGGGGTATTTTATAACTGTCCGCCTAGTTGCCGATGACAATAAAGGTGAGGAATTTTACTTGAACTACAAAGAAGCCAGCGGCACTAAGCGGCGTAGCCAAAACTCCGCTGGCGGGTAAATTATCTGTCCAGCCAATTAGCTGAAGTTGAGTTGCGCCTAACAGCCGAGAATTATTCCGTCCAGCCCCAATTTTGCAAAACTGCATGTTAGCTGTGCCGCATAGTTGAGGTTTAGCCAAACTAAGGACTACGAAATTGAAAAGAGTTTCAAAAAGTTGGGAGCCATCCTGAATAATGTTTGATAGAAATTGACAGAAAATGATCTTAGAGACAAAAGCAACAGACCAAATGCAATCGCGTACAACTAAAGTGAAGAGTTTCAAAAGCGGCGACAGCTAACGCGACCGGCTTTGCGTCAGTTGGGGAATTAGTATTCCGTCAGCCCGGCCCGTCAACGCAATAAAGAAACGAAATTTTTATTTAACCACAATGAAGCTGTGGCACTAAGTGCGTAGCAAAATGCCGCAGCGGTAAAGAACTAATGTCAGCCGATTGACTGAAGATTGGTAATGAATTAATGTTGAGATCCCTTCCGTCCGCCCCAATTGCGCAAAACCGTTTGTTAGCTGTCAACGGCTTTCTTAATCGAAAAACCATTCTAAAATTGTTGAATAAGACAAGCAAAACATCGCTACAATGCCTAACAAAAAAATTATAGAGGGTTTTAAATATGGAGACAGTTTATTCTCGATTACTTGTATTATTAATCCAATTACCCAAATAGGAAAAATAAAAAAGGAAGAAAAGAAAAATAAACTTGCTATTGGTCCATAAAAATTATATATATCCAAATCTCCTGGATCCGGATTTGCATAAACAGGAAATCTTCCAAGTAAAATTCTAGCATGGAAATAAAATAGTATTATCAAAAGCACGCTTAACAATGGCATAAAAGCCACACCATAAAGAATTATGTTATCATATCTTTTAAACCGCTTCATGCAAAAAGCCTTTTTTATGAAAATGCTGGCTAGCCGTTGCAGCTAACGTTCGAGCATTGACGCAAGCTGGGAATAGTTGCGCTGTCCGCCCGGTTGCAAATGCTTATTAAAGATGAGGAATTTTAACTAAACCACAAAGCCAGCCGGCAGCACTGGGAGCGTAGCCAAAACTGCCGGCGGTTTGTTTATCTGTCAAGCCGGTTAACTGAAGATAGGTAGTAAACTGTTGCTGAGATTACTTCCGTCCGCCCAGTTTGCGTTCAATGCTGTTGTTAGCTGAAGTTTTTATTTAAGGATCATGATTTCATGTGTAGAAATTTTATCTGAATAAGTCGATCTATTCTCAGTGATGTAGCTGTTCTTTTTGATTTGCTTTATTTTAATTGTCAAAACAAATTTACTTTCTTGCATTAAGGCCGGATCACCCTTAATTACTTTTTTGAGTCTTAATTCATATGTGCAATCACTAATCCAAAAGAGATCATAGATAAGCTTATACCCTAATTTTTTATTTTCTTCAGTCTGATCATTTTTAGTCCTTGTAATTAGTGTCGTCCCAAACTCTTTAGATATAGATTTGAATGTGCCAATATGCAATGATTGACATGTTATTTTCTGTCCCTCAGAAGTTAGATTTAGTAACATTAAAATAAAACTAGAAAATATTGCTTTCATTACTTGAGTGCTCATTTAAAAATTTCAGCTAACGTTCGAGCATTGACGCAAGCTGGGAATAGTTGCGCTGTCCGCCCGGTTGCGAATGCTTATTAAAGATGAGGAATTTTAACTAAACCGCAAAGCCAGCCGGCAGCACTAGGAGCGTAGCCAAAACTGCCGGCGGATTGATAATCTGTCAAGCCGATTTACTGAAGATTGGTAGTGATTTGTTGTTGATTTCACTTCCGTCCGCCCAGTTTGCGTTCAATGCTGTTGTTAGCGGCATACTCTTCTAAGTGTCTGTGGTTATGTCGTCCCAATTATCAGCATACATTGTCAACCAATTTAGAGCAAAGTGCCTTTCCATTACAATGTCTTCACTTAAATTAGCTGGCATTGGTTTTCCTTTTAAACCAGCTTCTCTTGTTGCCCAATGTATTCTATAAATGAGGTCTGTCTCGTTTAAAATATCTTCGGTGTCACGCAATTTTGAACTTAAAATCCATGGCGTCGGGTCAATCTCTAGGTTAGGCAGGTTTTTACAATTGCTAAAGTCGCACATTGTCGTAGGAAAGCTTAATGTGTCAAAGTTGCCTAATGCCCAAAGCAATACGTTTAAATTTTCAATACGCCATGTAACAGGGTTATTGTCCTGGGCTGTTTTATTTTTCTTTTCTAAGTATTGTTTTTCATCTGGCGAAACTGTGCTCCAAAGATTATATTTTTTAAGATAGTTAATCATTTCACCTGATGTCTTTTCTCCGTGAGCTACATGGATAAGCCCGTAAAGAACAACTGCTTTTTTTGCAACCTCGTTTTTATCTCTGAATTTGGCTTCTGTAAAATCTTCTACTAATGGTAAATGGTCTAATGTAGGAACGCCTTTTTGTTTAAGAAATTTATTAGAAAAATCCTTTCGTTCCTGTCCGGTTAACTTGTGGTCTTTTGGATAAAATGCAATTGAGCCTGTATCAACTGCGTTAGCCTTTGTACTAGAATTTTTCTTTTGTCCGCACCCCAAAAGTGAAAACATTCCTGTTAGAAGTCCCATAAAAATAAATGAAGTAATTTGTTTCTGCATGGTCGGTTTAGAGTTGACGCTAACGTTCGAGCATTGACGCAAGCTGGGAATAGTTGTGCTGTCCGCCTGGTTGCAAATGCTTATTAAAGATGAGAAATTTTAACTAAACCGCAAAGCTAGCCGGCAGCACTGGGAGCGTAGCCAAAACTGCCGGCGGATTAGTTTTCTGTCAAGCCGATTTACTG
>JAFDXA010000152.1 GCA_018268185.1 Bacteroidota bacterium | reverse complement strand
GTCAAGCACCGGGAATGCATTCAAAATAGACCAGGATTTTATCCCTGTTCAGTATGAGCCATTGATTGATAATGATCTGCTGCTCTTTCCGGATGGGTCTTCGTTCTGCTTCTTGTATAACGAACCAACACATAGCAGCAAATAAACTCAATTTCATTTCCCTTATCTGCCATTTCAACCACCACTAATGATCTGAAAGCAGAACAATCAAAAACGCTCCCTTGCACAACACATGAATAAAGGATAATGTGAATTGATTTCCGTGGTTAACTGAAATCTCATTGTAGGAAGCTGCCTCAGCAACATTCAGCACATTCCCATTGTTGCCAGTTCCACACTATTTTGTGCAGCTAAAAAGGCCGGGATTTTTTGTAGCCATTTTTTTGTAGCTACTTTCTTGGCTACAAAAAAATGGCTACAACTTTGTTTGCTCTATAAGGCATTGTGTTTCCTGGTCTGTAATTTCAATTTCCATAAACCGAGGTGGTAAAGTAAACAATCAAGGGTTTACCAGCATAACCCATTATTTATTAATATTTAATGAAGATTTACCAGGGTTTGAACCCTCAAAATTACCTTAGTTTCAATACGGGTAGCATTGGTTTCTGAACGGGGTTGGGACATAAAAAAAGCGAAAACCTTGATTTTCGCTTTTATAAATGATATTATGCTGGAATTATTTTTTCGCTGCAACAGCCATTCTTTTTTCCTTGATCCTGGCGCTTTTACCGCTCCTTTCACGGAGGAAGTAAAGCTTGGCACGCCTGACACGACCAACCTTGTTCAATACGATGCTTTCGATATTTGGAGAGAACATCGGGAAAAGACGCTCAACACCAACACCATCACTCACTTTACGAACTGTGAAAGTGGCTGTGGCACCGGTTCCCTGGCGCTTGATCACATCACCTTTAAAGCTCTGGATACGCTCTTTGCTACCTTCAATGATCCTGTAGTTAACAGTGATATTATCACCTGCTTTGAACTTAGGATGGGTGGCTTTATTGGTCAGTTGTTCGTGAACAAATGCTATTGCGCTCATGTCTTTTAATTTTAACGGACGGCAAAGGTAAGGGGAAAAGTTTAAAGTTTAAAGTTATCAGTTCAAAAGTTTTGGTTTTTTATTAGATGTAATTGAATTTTTTCGGGGTAAATAAAAATGCCCCAGGTTTTGGCTGAGGCATTATATTAATTATTATCAATAAGCCCTTTTACCTGGCTATGTTTACGGCTCTTTTTTCACGTATAACGGTTACTTTGATCTGGCCCGGGAATGTCATTTCAGTCTGGATCTTCTGGGCGATCTCGAAACTCAGCTTATCGCTGTCATTGTCAGTAACCTTATCAGCCTCAACAATAACCCTCAATTCACGGCCCGCCTGTATGGCATAGGCTTTTTCCACGCCGGTATAGGCCAAAGCGAGGTTTTCCAGGTCTTTGATACGCTGGATATATTGCTGCATGATCTCACGCCTTGCTCCCGGTCTTGCACCACTGATGGCATCGCAGGCCTGGATGATAGGGGAGATAACGTATTGCATTTCCATTTCATCGTGGTGAGCGCCGATGGCATTCACCACAGCCGGGTTTTCACCGTATTTTTCAGCCAGTTTCGCTCCCAGGAGGGCATGGCTCAGTTCAGTTTCTTCATCAGGCACTTTACCGATATCGTGCAGCAGTCCGGCACGCTTAGCCAGTTTGGGATTCATACCCAGTTCAGCGGCCATAATGCCACACAAATTGGCTGTTTCACGGCTGTGCATCAGGAGGTTCTGTCCGTATGATGACCTGAAACGCATTCTTCCAACCATCCTGATCAGTTCTTTATGAAGGCCGTGGATACCCAGTTCAATAACGGTACGCTCTCCGATCTCCATCACCTGGTCTTCCAGTTGGCGTTTGGTTTTTTCAACCACTTCCTCAATACGGGCCGGGTGGATACGACCATCGGAAACCAGCCTTTGTAAAGAAAGGCGGGCGATTTCGCGGCGTAATGGATCGAAAGAGGAAAGAACAATCGCTTCCGGGGTATCATCAACGATCAGGTCAACACCCGTTGCGGCTTCAATGGCACGGATATTTCTACCCTCACGGCCAATGATGGATCCTTTGATCTCATCACTTTCGAGGTTGAAAACGGTGATGGAATTCTCAATGGCCTGTTCAGCCGCTGTACGTTGTATGGTTTGAATTACGATCTTACGTGCTTCCTTGTTGGCCTTCAGTTTGGCTTCTTCGATGATCTCCTGCTGAATAGCCAGGGCCTTGGAATGAGCTTCCTGTGTGAGGCTTTCTATCAGTTGTGATTTGGCTTCTTCAGCTGATAAACCCGCTACTTTTTCCAGGCGGCGGATATGCTCTTCCTGGTGTTTTTCCAGCTCAGTTCTCTTGATATTAACGATCTCTATCTGGCGGTTAAGGTTTTCTTTGATCTGTTCGTTTTCCTTTAACTGCTTGTCGAGGTTAGATTCTTTCTGGTTGATGCTTTGCTCTTTCTGCTTGATGCGGTTCTCAGATTCGTTGATCTTTTGAGTGCGCTGCATCACATCTTTGTCGTGATCTGCCTTTAACTGAACAAATTTCTCTTTGGCTTCCAGCAGTTTTTCCTTTTTCAGTGTTTCAGCCTGCAACTGCCCGTCGGAGATAATCTTTTCGGCCATTATCTGGGCCTCTTCAATCTGTTTTTTGGTGTTTTTAGCGAAAATGAATTTACCCAGGATGACTCCAACTACCAATGCAGCCACACCTATAATGATGGAAATTATATTTGGTTCCATTAAATTTTATGTTTTTTGTCTGATTCACAATATGGTATAAAATATCCCCGCCGTTGTTGAGTCGGTGGGGTTAGTGAGCGAAGATAATGATTTTATGCCTAGAAACGGCTGCCCGGGGCAACAATAAATTAAGATTTGATCTGAAAAAGGGAGGATTTATACTACCGAATCAAGTTGCAATTCGATTTTACGGAGGCTTTCCAGAATTTCTGCATTTCCCACGGAAGAAGAATCTGTTTGGGTAGCATACCAGATGATCACCATGGCGATATAATCCTGCATATCTTTCCCGGCAAACTGTGTTTTGTATTCAATTATTTTGTCATTGATCACTTTCACGGTTTTCCTTACCGCTTCCTCATCTTTGGGAAGGGTTTTGATGCGGTAAGTTCGGTCGCCAATCAATATGTTTACCGGGATGAGTTCAGACATGATGATATTAGTCTTTTAAGAAATTTATGCATTTATCAATTTCCTTGATATACCTCGTTAATACCTGTTCAAATTCTTTCTTATCTGTACCGTTCATTTTGCCGGCAGAAGCTTTGAGTATATGCTGCTGGGTTTCGAGCAACTGAACCTGCGCATCTTTCTGCTCAGCATCCGCTTTCATTTTTTCAATGAGCTTTTGCTGCTGGGCATTCTCTTTCTGCAGTGCAGCGTATTTCTTTAATAAGAGCTGCAGCTTATTGTTAATGCGGCTGATATGTACTTCAATCTCTTCCACTATTTTCTGATTTCTGCTGAGATCTCTTTTTCATACTTGCCGATGATCTTCTGCATAAAAGAATCGATCTCAGTATCTGTGAATGTTTTTGTTTCATCCAGGAAAGTGAAACTTACCGCCATGGCTTTTTTGCCGCTGCCGAGTTTTTCGCTTTCAAAAATATCGAACAGTTGTACCGACTTCAAGGCATTTATTCCTGCGGATGAAGCTAATTTTTTTATTTGAGCGTAGGTTATTTTTTTATCCACCACAACCGAAAGGTCTCTCACCACGGCCGGGAATTTCGACAGCTCTCTGTACTCAACAGGTTTCTGGTTAATTGCAGCGAGCAATTCAGACCAATCCAGGTCTGCAGTAAATACCGGGGTTTTAACGTCGAATTGTTTCAGTGTTTTGGCCGAAACCTCTGCCATAAAACCTACAACCTTGTTCCTGATCCTGATCTCAGTATGATTATCGAAACCATCTTTTTCAACAGCCCCATAAGCTATTCCCTGGATGCCCAATAATGAAAAACTGTTTTCAATGGCGCCTTTCAGGTAAAAGAAATCAGCTTTGCTGGCTTTTGACTGCCAATCGGCTTCCTGAACATTACCTGATAAGTAAAATGCAAGGTGCATTTTTTCTGTGTAGCCTCCGTTTTCAGCAACAGCATAGGTTTTGCCGAATTCGAACAGCCGCAGGTTGAAGTTCTTCCTGTTGTTGTTGTGGGCGATCACCTGGAGCCCGGCCTGCATCATTTCCGGCCTCATGATATTCAGTTCAGCGCTCAGGCTGTTGATCATCTTTACAGAACGGTTCAGTACCTCTTCACTATAGAAATTACTATTGGTGATGCTGTTGGTGAATATTTCATGAAAGCCCAAACCAGCCAGGTAATTGCAGAGTTTTTCTTTCAATGCATATTGCCGCTGATTTTTTTCTACTGAAGGAACAATGTTAATGGAGGCTGGTATCTCTACATTGTCGAGTCCATCAATCCGCATGATTTCTTCCACCAGGTCGGCCGGCAGGGTTACATCCGGTTTACTGTAAGGAACAGCTACTTCAATAAGATCTTTTTCGTCTTTTGTGATTTCGAAACCCAGGTTTTTGAGAATATTTTTTACAGTACCGGCAGCATAATCTTTACCGCTTAATTTTTTAAGGAAGCTGTAGGCGAGGGAAACATGTTTACGTTCAACAGGGCTGGGGTATATATCAATGATATCACTCGCCAGTTCACCACCGGCAATTTCCTTAATCAATAAAGCTGCTCTTACCAGTACGTTTACGGTATTGCTGATATCGGTTCCTTTTTCAAAACGGGCAGCAGCATCTGTGCGAAGATCATGTTTTAAAGAGGTTCTGCGGATATAAGAAGGATTGAACCAGGCGCTTTCAATGAAAATATTTTTTGTTTCATTGCTGATGCCGCTGTGCATACCACCATACACACCTGCGATGCACATGCCATCTGTTTCATTGCAAATCATCAGGTCTGATGCCAGCAGTTTTCTTTCCTTGCCATCCAGCGTTACAAAGCGTTCGCCTTCGGCAGCCACCCGCACAATGATCTTGTTCCCTGTGATCTTGTCTGCATCAAATGCATGCAAAGGCTGACCTGTTTCATGAAGGATGAAATTGGTGATATCAACTATATTGCTGATGGGTTTCACACCTATGCTCTTTAATCTTTCCTGCAGCCAGGCAGGGCTTTCAGCAATTTTTATATTTCTGATGCTGATACCACTGTACCTTTTACATGCTTCCTGTGCAAGGATGGAAACATCCATTTTTAAGGAATGGTTATCAGCCTTCAGTTCAGTTGTATAAGGAAGAATTGCTTTTACTTCTTTGTTGTTGTGGTGCGACAGGTAAGCGCATACATCCCTGGCTACACCCAGGTGGCTCATCGCATCGATCCTGTTTGGAGTGAGGCCGATCTCGTAAACGAAATCCTCCTTAGG
>JAFDXA010000151.1 GCA_018268185.1 Bacteroidota bacterium | reverse complement strand
TGTTGTGTTTCTGTTTCCAGAAATACGAACTGGCTCCCATAAAATTCAATGTTAACCCCAGCGCATCATTCAACGTACTGTTGGTAGAATAACTTCCATGGTTGGCATCATGCATTACACTGAATCCCACACAAGCCAGTGTGTAACCCAATAAAGCACAGAGAAGCGCCGCAACGATCGCGGGCATATTTACGAGCATGAGAGCGCCATAGATCAACAGTGCGAGACCAACGAGAATAATCGTTTTGCTGAACAGTCTCCAATCACCGGTACGCTTCAGTTTGTTGGTTGCGAAATACTCATCAACACTGACTTTTAGCGACTGGTAGAATTCGTTGTTCTTGTTATTGAAAGTTACTTTAGACATGCTGTAAAACTGTTGGATGAAATAAATATTCATCCTGGTCTGTGAATGAATTTTATTGATAAAAAGATTAATTCATTTTAAAAGGAACAAACATTTCAAAAGAAGGGATATAAACATCAAATGTTTTTTTGTTGTTTACATTTTCCAATAAATAGGTGCCTTGCATTTTCCCCATTTCTGAACGGAGGTTGCAGCCGCTGATATACTGATAAGAGGCCCCCGCATCTATCACCGGTTGAACACCAACAACACCTTCCCCTTCCACTTCCCGGTTACTGCCATTGCTGTCGTAAATAAACCAATGGCGCCTGAGCAATTTTACAGGAAAATTATTGTTGTTTTCAATCGTGATCTTGTAGGCAAACATAAACTCACTATTCATGGGGTTACTGTACTCCGGTTGATAGGAGTTTTCAACGCTTATCTTAACACCACTCGAAATTTTGGAGGTCATATTTCCAACTTTGCCGTAAAATAATTAAAAAACCCCGGTTTGTAGTATATTAGTTCAATTATAAACAAGGATTTAATGCCTATAAGCAAACACACATACAAAAATACCGACATAACTGTGGTATGGCAACCCTCTCTTTGCATTCACTCGGGCATCTGTTTCAAGGGATTACCTGCAGTATTTGATCCGAGAGGACGCAAGCCCTGGATTGAAATGGATAAAGCCGGCACCGAAGCTATTGTTGCGCAGGTTAAGCAATGTCCAAGCGGTGCACTCAGTTTTTTTTACAACAATGATGTTGAGGGAGAGGGGAAGGACGTTGGTTAGACTTTTTTAGACTGCTTATAACCATTCTTCAAAAGCCATTGAAGTACTTTATCACGGTTGTCGCCCTGCACCAGTATCTCACCGTTTTTTACAGAACCACCGGTTCCGCAAAATGATTTTAATTTTTTACCGATATCTTCTGCATCTTCTTCCTTCCCGATAAAACCTTCCACCAGGGTAACTGCTTTACCGGCCCTTTGTTTGGTATCAAGCCTTACTCTTAATTTCTGTTCTGCCGGAGCAATTGTATTGATTGCTTCTTGAGGTTCATCAAATCCTTTGAATCCGGGATCTGTTGAATAAACAATACCTGATTGACCGGGTTTATGCTTTGCCATGAATTGTTGAATTAAACGATGATTGCTTTGAGACTGAGGTCAAGGCTCACTGCCTGGTGAATGATGGCTCCGCTCGAAATATAATCTACGCCGGTAGCAGCATAAGCTTCGATATTGTGATAGTTGATACCACCGCTTGCTTCTGTTTCATATTTTCCATCAATAAGAACCAGCGCTTCGCTGATAAGTTCTGGCGTGAAATTATCAAGCATGATCCTGTTCACAAGCCCTGTTGCCAGCACTTTTTTTACATCATCAATGTTCCTTGTTTCCACTTCAATTTTTAATCCGGGTTTATTATTCTGAACATAGCTGTAAGCCTTTTTAATGGCAAGTTCAATGCCTCCGCAGTAATCGATATGATTGTCTTTGAGCATGATCATATCATACAGGCCAAAGCGGTGATTAACTCCCCCACCAATCCTTACGGCTTCTTTTTCAAGCAAACGAAAATTAGGTGTTGTCTTCCTCGTGTCGAGCAGTTTTGTTTTATACCCTTTCAGTTTATCTGTATACTTCCTCGTAAGTGTGGCAATGCCGCTCATTCTCTGCATACTGTTCAGTACAAGGCGCTCGCATTGCAGGATCGTGTGCACATCTGCGTGCACTTCAAAAGCTCTTTCACCACTTTGCATAACATCCCCGTCATGCATAAAGCTGGTAAAGCTGATATCCGGCTGCATGTACCTGAATATCTTTTCTGCAACCGAAACACCGGCCAGTACACCATCCTGTTTGATTTTTAATACCGCTTTTCCTTTCGTGCCCGGATCTATGGAACTTAATGTGGAATGATCGCCATCGCCAATATCTTCTGCAAGGGCATTACCTATGAGAAACTGCAATTGTTCTTCGTAATTCATGTACCGGTTGATTTCGGTGAAATATTTTTCAGACTTCGCAAAACTATTCCAAATGGATACATCAACAAAAGGTAGGTATAAAAAAACTCCCTTCCGGGAGTTCATATTTTTTACTTCGTTTCAAATCTTATTTCCTGGAGTATCTGCCGGTTGGCCTTCAGTTTCATAAATACAGTTGTTCGGTAAGTAGCGTTTTTGGTTACGAGGTTACCGATACAGAACTGGGAACCGCTGTTCTCACCTTTGTGTATTACCGTGAAACTCTTAACGGGGTTGTTGTTGAAAAAATCCCGTAAAATCACTTCTGCCTGGCTTTTGCTGTAACTGTTGCTCTTATCAGGCAGGGTTATTTCTATGGTATTGTCGAAATACTTTGCAATTTCTGTTGCATTGCCATCTTTCAATGCTGCTACGATCTCATCAATATTTGAAAAAAGACTGAACGAACTTAAAACCGTGAAAATGGATAACAAGGTAAAAATGCGTTTCATATCATTGATTTATACTGGTTCTAATTTGGTCTAAAAACGTGCCAATGCCCACAAAATTGCAGGATATTTTACTTAATTGTTGTTAACATGACAATTAATCAAATCTTATACCTGCAAAGTTTTAGCTTTACAGCATGAAAAATAAGAAAACCATATTGATTATCATGGATGGATGGGGTTTGGGGAAGGTAAAAAGCAGCGATGCTATCCAGCATGCGAAGGTACCTTTTGTACGCTCCTTATATAGCAAATATCCTAATACAACACTGCTTACTTGCGGGGAAGTGGTTGGGCTGCCAGATGGGCAGATGGGCAACAGTGAAGTAGGGCACCTTAACCTGGGCGCCGGCCGGATCGTTTACCAGGAACTTCAACGAATAAATGTTGCAATCCGTAACAATGAATTTCAGCAGAACAAAAAACTCCTTGATGCCATTCATTATGCAAGAGATAACAATAAAACCCTGCACCTGCTCGGATTGGTAAGTGATGGCGGCGTTCACTCGCATATCAACCATCTGAAAGCGATCTTGTCTGTATGTGCTGCCGAAAAAATGAACAATGTTTTGGTTCATGCATTTACCGATGGCAGAGATACTGATCCAAGATCAGGCATTGGTTTTATAAGGGAACTCCTGGCACACATGAGTTCATCAACTGGAAAAATAGCAAGCATTACCGGTCGTTATTATGCCATGGACAGGGATAAAAGATGGGAAAGGGTGAAGATAGCTTACGATGCCCTTGTTCATGGAATCGGTGAGTCTGCCGATGATCTCACCCTGGCGGTTGAAGCTTCTTATGAGGCCAATATTACCGATGAATTCATCAAGCCGATCAAAAACAGTTCTGTAGCCGATACTGCGATCAAAAACGGAGATACTGTTCTGTGTTTTAATTTCCGTACCGACAGGTGCCGTGAGATCACGGAAGTACTCACCCAGAAAGATTTCCCTGAATTGAAAATGCAACCGTTGCAATTGCATTATACCACGATGACAGAATATGATAAAACATTCAGAAATGTGCATGTGATTTTCGAAACCGATAACCTTGAGAACACTCTGGGAGAAATACTCGAGAAAAACAACCGTACTCAATTAAGGATCGCAGAAACAGAAAAATACCCGCATGTAAGTTTCTTTTTCAGTGGCGGACGCGAAACACCGTTCAATGGCGAAGAAAGGATCATGATACCTTCTCCCAAAGTTGCCACTTATGATCTTAAGCCGGAAATGAGTGCCGTTGAAGTAACAGATGCTGTTGTTGATAAAATAAAAACCAGCGAGCCTGATTTCATCTGCCTGAACTTTGCCAATGCAGATATGGTGGGGCATACTGGAGTTTGGGAAGCTGTTATCAAAGCAGTTGAAACGGTTGACAGCTGTGTTGAAAGAGTTGTGAAAGCAGCACTTGAAAAAGACTATTGCATTTTCCTTACAGCAGATCACGGAAATGCCGATTACGAGATCAATGAGGATGGCACTCCCAATACCGCACACACCCTCAATCCTGTTCCTTTATTCATAATTGACAATAACTGGAAAGGCGCTGTTAAGGCCGGAAAACTGGGCGATATTGCACCAAGTATCTTAAAAATGATGGATATTGCCATACCGGCAGAAATGAGCGGGAATATATTGATTTAACCGGCTAACACAACCCGGCAAAACAAGCTCTCCTTAAAACTAAATATCATGAAACGTTTCTTCAAAACACTGCTTTACACTATTTTCATTGCTTTATTGCTGGTACAACTATACCCCCGGCCTAAAAAGAATGTAAGCACGGAGGCCGGTTCAAATGATATTGCGGCTGTTCACCAGGTATCCGCAGATGTAATGGAGGTACTTAAAACCAGTTGTTACGATTGCCACAGCAATAACACAGTTTACCCCTGGTACTCAACCATACAACCCGTGGCCATGTTTATGGGAAACCATGTAGATGAGGGTAAAAGGGAACTCAATTTTTCTGAATTCGGTCGTTATTCTGTGCGGAGGAAATACCATAAACTGGAGGAAATCAATGAGCAGATCAAGGAAGGAGAAATGCCCCTCTCCTCCTATACCCTTATTCACAGGAACGCAAAACTCAATGAAAATCAGAAATTACTGGTGGCAAATTGGGCTGAAAGCCTTCGCGACAGCCTTCGGAAAGCCTACCCTCCGGACAGTTTTGTCAGGAGAAAATAGTTATCCCATATATCTGAATGTTAAAATTGGAGGTGAATAAAGGCCTGTGCAGCAATGTGAGCTGTTAAATTGTCTATATTTAGGTACAAATCCTCTCAGCTTATGACCGAAGAGCAAATGCTTTCCGGAAGTATCAGGAACAATGCTTCTGCACAAGAGGCATTCTACAACAAGTTCAGTCCCAAAATGCTGGGGGTGTGTTACCGTTTTGCCAAGAACCGTGAGGATGCTGAAGATATGTTACAGGAAGGCTTCATTAAAATTTTCACTCAACTTCACCAATACCGCAATGAGGGGGCTTTGGAGGGATGGATCCGAAGGATCATTGTGCATACCTGTATCAACATCATCAAAAAGAATAAGAAGTTCAATGAGAGTGTTGATATCATTCATGCTCACAGCATTCATATCAAGGAAGACATGATCCCTTCGATCATGCAGGCCAAACAAGTGGTTGAGTGCATTCGGATGTTGCCGATTGGTTACCGGACGGTGCTTAACCTTTATGCCATTGAAGGTTATTCGCACAAAGAAATTGCAGAAATGCTCGACATTGAAGAGAGTACCAGCCGGAGCCAGTATACCAGGGCAAAAGCAATGCTGGAGGATATTTTAACTAAAAAGAAAATCATACAAAAACCCGCTGCGAAAATTTTATACAAAGCAGCCGGTTTACCAGGTTAATGAAATAAAAGTTGCGATCCAATTTTTGTGAATTACCAGAAACTAAAAAAGCTTTTTGTGAAAGATGGAAAGAAATTTTTACCAGGACAATTTTGAGCAACTTTTGAAGGAGTCGGCAGATAATTTCAGAATGTACCCTTCAAGAAGGGTTTGGCACAGCATTTACAACGACCTTCATCCCAGCCGGAAATGGCCTTCGCTTGCTATATGGCTGCTCTTCATTTCTTCGGCCATATACCTTGGCATGACAAACAGGAATTATTTACCAGCCAATAAACAGACTGGAAATAAGGCTCCAACAGAGCAACTCCTTGCTTCAGCTCAAATACCGGTTCGAACTGCTGCGCATAATAACAGCTTGTCACAAAATAATAACCAGGATAAGCCTTCCATTAAACCGGTTGTGCAGGGCGCATCTCAAGCCAAATTAGCTACGGCTGGTTTGCTGCATAGCTTCAGTAGTGAAACCAATGTGATTGATACCCGCAACAACCCGCTCAACAACAAGAGCAATGCATTAGATGAACAATCTGCCTCTATTATCTCCTATTACAATGATAAAACGGCAGGCACCAATACAGTAAGCCAATCTGAGGCAGCCATAAATGATGTTGCAGCAGGCAAACAGTTGATAGCAGGCAATAAGAAACAAAAAGAAACGATTGGCATTGAAGCTGGTGAAATTGCAGCAAATGCAAGTGTTGCTGACCAGAAAAAAGAAAAGCAGCTCAGCAAGGAAGAATCTGAAAAGATCGATCTCCTGAATGCCATCTCTGAAAAAGAATGGAAAGAAGATTTCGCATTCCACAACAAGCCTTTCATTTCAAAATGGAGATCAAGGGTATCATACCAACTTTATATAACTCCGTCCATTGGTTACAGGATTATATCCAGCAACAGTTCATTTAATGGTACTCCGATGACTTCCTCGCTGATCGTGAACAACCCAAACAGTTCTGCAACCAAATACCGCGATGCGGTGAGCCAGCATGCTGCTGTTAATATGGAGCTGGGTGGTAACTTTTTATACAGTCTGAACAAGGCATTCAATTTAAAAGTGGGTGTTCAGTTCAATTATACCAACTACCGCATCAATGCCTACGAATTGAAACACCCTACTACTACAACGCTTTTACTGAACGACCTGAATTCAGGAAGCACTACATTATCACCAAGACCAACATCGCTTGCAAACTCAGAAGGAGTCTATTCAACCAAGCTTAATAATAATACTTACCAGATATCTCTTCCTATCGGAGCTGATTTTAAACTGGCAGGTAACAGTAATTTTAAATGGTTTGCAGGAGCTACGATCCAGCCAACTTATGTGATTAATGGAGACGCCTATTTTATTTCTTCAGACCTGAAGAATTATGTTACAGACAAATCGCTCATGCGTCGCTGGAACCTGAATGCCGGTATTGAGACCTTTGTAAGCTATAAAACAAAAAGCGGCATCACGCTCAATGCTGGTCCGCAGTTCCGGTACCAGTTAATGTCTACCTACAGCCAGGAATACACCTATAAAGAAAAATTATACAACCTTGGCCTGAAAATCGGTATCATTACCCGTTTCTAACAGGAATACATAAGATATCAAAACGCAGCAGCAATGTTGCGTTTTTTGCTATCAGGAACTTTACCTATAATTTTGAACCATGAAATTATTTCAAGTAATTCTCGTCGCTTTTGTATGCTGTTTATCCTGTAACGAAAACAACGCTGACAATACAGCCAACAATTCCGGTGAGCCTGTTGAGCAGGAAAAGCAATCATTTTTTCCTGTTACTGATTTTATTAAAGGTCAACTGCAGGATATCAGGAAAGACGGGATAAACCCTTTAAAATTTACAACAGCGAATGGAAAAACTGATTCAGCATGGCTGAAAATAGAAGATTTTGAAAAAGAGATCGGGCCATTCCTGTCTCCTGTTATTGACAGTACAAATCTTACATCTTTATTTACAGAAAAGAGATTCCTGGATCAAACGATCAATGCTTTTACTTTCACATACGACCCTGTTAAACAAATACCTGATTCTTTTGCATTCCAGCGTTGGGATGTATATGTAGATCCTCAGAAAAATACCGTTAATCGCATTTTCCTTATAAAAAAGTTAGCCGCGGGTAAAAAACAATTGCTCACCTGGGTTCCGGGGGTGAACTGCAAAATCGTAACTGTTTATGACGATGGAAAAGGCAAATCGGGTATAGAAAAAGATGTGACGATAAAATGGGATTTCTGACAAATGACAGCATCTGAATTTTCCACCATTGCTCCTACGATCCCGGCTCACCCGGGAGTTTATAAATATTTCAATGCTGCCAATGAACTTATTTATGTTGGTAAAGCAAAACACCTGCGCAAAAGGGTAAGCAGTTATTTTTCCAAAACACTTACCAATTATAAAACAGCTGAACTCGTACGGCGTATTCATCGTATCGAATTTACGATCGTTAACAGTGAACAGGATGCTTTCTTCCTGGAGAACTCCCTGATCAAGGAATACCAGCCCCTGTTCAATATCAATCTCAAAGACGATAAATCATACCCATTCATTGTTATCAAGAAAGAGCCTTTTCCAAGGGTTTTCTTTACCAGGAAACGGGTAAATGACGGATCGGTATATTTTGGCCCCTATACTTCCCTGCATAAAGTGAGAGACCTGCTTGATTTTATCAGGCAGAGTGTTCCGCTCCGGAATTGTAAACTTAACCTCTCAGCATCCAATATTGAAAAAAAGAAGTTCAAAGTTTGCCTGGAATATCATCTCGGGAACTGTAAGGGCCCTTGTGAAGGATTACAAAGCGCAACAGAATATCAGCAAGGGCTGGACAGGTTAAGGGATCTTCTGAAAGGTAATCTGTCGCCGGTGCTGCAGGAGTTGAAAAGAGAACAGAAAGCCTGTATCGAGCATATGGAATTTGAAAAAGCCGGATTGTTCCAGCGCAAGATCGATTACCTTTTTGAATACCAGGCCAGGTCAACTGTCGTGAATACCAAAACAGGTACCATTGATGTTTTTTCGATACTCGAAGAGCCGGACATAGCTTATGTAAATTACCTGGCGGTAAGTAATGGCAGTGTTATACAGACAAAGACAACTGTTCTGCGCAAAAAACTGGAAGAAACCAAAGAAGAAATGCTCGTTTTTGCGATCGGCCAGCTTAGGCAGACATTTAACAGCGATGCCAAAGAGATCATTGTTCCTTTTGCAATAGAATATCCTGAAGAAGATATAACAGTTACGGTGCCGAAACTGGGAGACAAAAAGAAACTACTTGAGCTTTCGGAGAAGAATGTGAATTATTTCAAAACGGAATTGAAAGCGAGGCAGGCACTTAACCTACAGGAAAAAGATCAGCTTTCGAAACTTGAGGTATTAAAAGAATTGCAACAGGAATTGCATCTTCCTGAATTACCTGTACATATTGAATGTTTCGATAACTCTAACCTTCATGGAACGAATGCTGTAGCTGCCATGGTATGTTTTAAAAACGGAGAGCCAAGTAAAAAAGATTACCGGCATTTTAATATCAAAACTGTAGAAGGCATCAATGATTTCGCTTCCATGAAGGAAGTTGTTTACAGGCGTTGTAAGAGGCTTATTGCAGAAAATTCACCACTGCCACAACTTATTATTATTGATGGTGGCAAGGGGCAACTAGGCGCAGCATTGGAAAGTATGCGTGAGCTGGGACTTATTGGAAAAACAACCCTTGTTGGCCTCGCAAAGAACCAGGAAGAATTGTTTTTTGCAGGAGATTCTATGTCTACACAATTAAACTGGAACAGCGACAGCCTCAACCTGATCAGGCGCATAAGAGATGAAGTACATCGTTTCGGAATCACTTTCCACAGGAATAAAAGAAGTAAGGCTGCCATTGAAAATGAACTTGAAAAAATTCCCGGCATTGGAAAGCAGACGGCGGAATTGCTATTAAAAACATTCAGGTCTGTAAAGAAGGTACGGGAAGCTTCCTTCGACCAATTAAAAGAACTTGTAGGAAGTTCAAAGGCAGACATCGTTATAAATGCACTTAAAAAATGAGGGCCGGATAGAAATCCAGCCCTGATTTAAAATCCAATATCCTATGAAAAACCTAGGTAAAAGTATTGCTTCAGCCCGTTACAAAAAATACCCTTTTTAGGGTATATATTATTTCCAGAAAAGAATTTCTCTGATTGCTACTTATTAAATAAGGTTTTATTATAAAACAAAACCCCGGTAACACCGGGGTTTGCTATTAGTTACATTGAATAATTAATAACTCCAGAGATCCTGTTCGTAGTTAAAAATTTTCTCTTTGATATTTTCTCCTTCATACAGCTGCAACAAAGGATTTTCAGTGAAACCTTTCTTGTTTTTGATAAGCTGATCATCGGGATTGTCCATAGTACTCTTGATAATCCTTCCGTAGAACATGCGGCTTTCGAATAGTTCTTCCCAGCTCATGCGTGCACCATAGTTTTTACCATTGTACACTTCATAACCGGCGAAGATAGGCCTCATATCTGGATAGTAAACCCAGAAAAGTTCTGTTTCTCCGAGGTTGATACCCATAGAAGTAATCACGTTCTTTACAGGAGCAATACCCAATATCCTCCAGAACAAACGTGAACTTTCTTTATCAAAGATCACTTCTTCTTTGATCCTGAATTTATAGAAAGAATCAAGATTTATTTCCGGGCGCATTTTTTTGGTACCGGTCTGGTTACCGTTTTCATCGAAGATTGGTACTTCGATTTCATCACCACCGATAATTTTAGCAACTTCTGCTTTTGTCATCGGGGTAGTGAAACGATCGTCGATATTGCTGAACACAGTAATACCGCTGGTACTATCCTGGATTGCCTGGAGCAGGATCGAGATGAAACGCTGGTTACCATTGTTTTCATCGGCTGAATAATTGAATGTTTTATTCAGTTTTTCCCTGGTATCGATTTCCCTCCAGATTTTATGACGGTAAACCGCATCATCAGCACGAAGGTGCTCATAAGGCAATGGGGTTCTTTCCTTGAGGAAAGTTGTTTCTACTGCCTCATCCGGACGAAGAGATTTCTTAACTGTTTTAATAGGCAGACTATCATTCACTGGCTCTGGTGGAGCTGGAGTTGCTACTGCTACAGAATCTGTTGTTGCCGCAGCAGGAGTGATATTTGCCTTTGTTTTGGTTTTGGTTGATTTTTTAGTAGAGCGCTTGGAAGAATTACGCTTTTGCGCATCTGCTACCTGGCTTATACCACCTACCAAAACTGCCAGCAAGAAAAATTTCAAAAAATGCTTTTTCATAGCGATAAAAAGTTTATTATTAATATAACGCAATAGACTTACCTTCTATTGACCTAACACCGTCTGGTCCCTGAACTTTAACATTATCGAAAGTTACCACTGAACCAGGGCCGCAACGCTGAATGAATGAAGCTAATCCAGCGAGACTGTTTCCACTAATTGAAGCCTGAGCAACGTTAGGGAAGTTAGCACCAGAGAAATAAACGGTTGCGCTAACGATATTAAATTTCAGATCGAAATCGAATTGTTCCAATTCTGCACGGCAGAACTGCTGGCTCTTGAATTCAACAGAAGGCATCCTTACTTTACCAGAACCAACTTTAAATACAGGATCAGGAATTTTCTTAACCCTGAAATCGAATTTCGTGCTGGCTTTATCAGTTGTTACAGTGATTGAAGCTGCTCCCACTGCACTCACACGTACTGTTCTTTTTGAACCCTGGCCGCTGATGGTACCACCGCTCATTGAAACGTTTGTTTTATCCCAACCAGTAGGAGAACCGATTGTTACGGGATTATCAACACCGATGTAGAATACATTCATTTTATCAAGCATCACAGCCGCTCCGCCTGGAGTTCCTACTGTATACTTAACGTCAAAAGTCTTAGATTCTTTTGTTCCATCAGGCTTTGTGTAAGTAACACTTACAGGAACAGAGTGTGCACCACCTCCATTCGCCTGGAATTTATAAACAGCTCTTCCGTCTGCGTCAAGTGAAGCAGAAGAACCATTAATAGTGATCTGGGGTTGTGCTGCTTTACTGTAAGCACCAACACCTGCAGTGATTTCGATCTCTTCACCAGGCATTACATAGTTAGAACTTTGTCCCACCAATGCCGCAAATTGATCATATACAACTTTTACAGCTCCTACCTGGTTGTGACAATAAGTTACCACAAGGTTTTCAGCATTTTTTACGTTGTTCTGGAATTTGCTCAGAAGTGTTAAAGCCGCTACTGTTGGAGTCATGTGGAAGAAGGCTTCCGTAAACTCTTTTGTCTTCCCGTCCTGTCCGATTTGCGGAGCTACGTCAACCGGGAAATTTTGTTCAAATTCTTTCCTGATTGAAGGATCGATATTCAACATCGCTTCTTTATAAGCTTTTAATTTTTCTTCGAAAATCGGTCCTTGCTTTTTACCACCTTCTCCATTTCCGAATAAACGGGTTGCAGCTTCGAGATCATCTTCTTTAAACTGTTCAACCTGTTTGCCATCCTTTTCAACCATTTTGGCACCAGCTTCTTTTTTCAGATCTGTTTTCAATTGGTTGATATAGCTGTCCATATCTTCAGAAAGTTTTTTGGCCTGCTGAGCTCTCTCATACCAGGGTTTTGCTCTTTCTGCTGTTTGAGCATCATTCAGTTTTCCTTCAAGTGATTTGTAAAGCGTTCCGTTGGCTGAATTCAGGTTTGTGTTGGAAGTCATCAAACTTTTATCAACTACCTTAAACGCATTCAATATCTCAGATGACACGTTCAATGCAAGCAGTGCTGTAAGCACCAGGTACATGATGTTGATCATCTTCTGCCGGGGCTCTTTAGGTAAAGCCATGTCGTTTTAGTATTTAATGTTTTTACTTAATGTTGTTTGGATTCTCATGAATAATCAGTAATGGTAATATCCCCACTACCAATTATCTGCCTTGCATTGCGCTCAACATGTTGCCATAGATTGAGTTCAACTTACCGAGGTTACCGGCCAGTTTACCGATTTCTTCTTTAGCCTTGTTAGCATCGTCAACACTGCTCATCATAGCCTGGCTTGCTTCTGCCATTTTACCATAGAAGCTGTTCAGGGCTTTCAGGTGGTTGTTGCTTTCTTTCAATTCCAGTTCATAGATGGTGTTGAGTGAACCAAGGTTTTTGGTAAGAACCTGAACCTGCTCGTGGAATCCTTTTGCACTTTCAGAAGCAGTATTGAATGACTGCATAGTAGCAGCGCTGCTTGAAAAAGCTGAAGCCATTGTGCCGATAGCACTGGTTGCTTCTTTTGTTTTGGCGCTGAAATCGCCTGTAGATTTAACAACATCACTTACATCAGAGATACCAGCTACAGTAGTGCCCAGTTTCTGGAAACCTTCACCCAGTTTCTTAAGATTAGCCGGGGTAATATCTGCATCCTGTAACATTTTATCCATATTGTTAAGGGCAGGATTACCAGCCGTAGCCAGTTTTGGCTTACCCTCATATTCTTCTTTTACTGGTGGATATATCAAGTACATGATACCATAGATAAGGAAGATAACAGCCTCAGTGTATAGACCGATTTTCAACCAGGTATCAGCGATAGGGGTGTGAAGAATCTTCTGTAATGCTCCGAAAATAACTGCTGCTGCACCGATTGAAACGCCTACGTCCATCCATTTACTTACGTTTGAAGGAATTTTAACTGACATGTGTTTTTAAGTTTTAAAGTTTTAAGTGGGGATTGTTAGAATTTGTTTTATTGAAAATCTTTGGAAAAATAACCCGTTCTTTAATTGTATTAAAAAACGGGTTATTTCAGTTAATTATAGTAAAAGTTTTGTTATTTATTTTCCACGCTTAGGAGCTGGTGGCAGGTCGATCACGCACCTGAATCCGATATAAGATTTAGCTGTGTCCTGGTATTCGTAGCTACGTGTACTGGTTTGAAGGAAATACCCAACATCTTTCCAGCTACCGCCACGCAGAACTTTACGTTTCATACGCGGAGGATCTGAATCTTTTGCATTCCAGCGAATATCGGGGTTCATGTCATGCTGGAAATTGTATCCACCTTCATAATAAAGAGATGAAGTCCATTCTGCAACATTACCGGCCATGTTATACAGACCAAAATCATTTGGCCAGTAAGCATCTGCCCTTACAGTGTAAAATCCGCCATCTTCAGGATAATTACCACGGCCTGGTTTGAAGTTGGCCAGGAGACATCCTTTTTTATTCCTGAGATATGGACCACCCCAAGGATATGGCGCCTGTGAACGGCCACCCCTTGCGGCATATTCCCACTGTGCTTCGGTAGGCAGCCTGAAATCTGACTCAGGAGCTTTTTTCTTCGACATCAGGAATGAGTTCAGGTAATGTGTACGCCATTCGCAGAAAGCAGTAGCCTGTTTCCAGGAAACGCCCACTACAGGGTAATTACCAAAAGCCGGGTGGTTGAAATATTTTTTAGCCATTGGCTCATTGTAAGAGTAGGCAAAATCCCTAACCCAGCAGAGTGAATCCGGGTAAACAGGGATCTGTGTTTTTACAATGAATGCAGACCGTGGAACAGAAGCGTCACGGTTTTGAGCTGCGGCTTTGTAATCGAAAGTTTCAGACTGGTAAACAATTTTCTTTGCGTCCAGTTCTTTCTTTCCGAAAATACGGTTATCAGGAGTTACGATAATCGCATCGATCTTTTCAATGGTAGCCTTATCGCCCCATTTGATGGTGCTGGCTTTTTTCCAATCGATGTATTCGTTACCATCACTGCCTTGTTTCACAAATCCCATCAACTTGGCTGCAATAGAATCCCTGACCCAGTTGGTGAACTGGCGGTATTCATTGTTGGTAACCTCAGTAGCATCCATCCAGAAGCCACTAATTGATACCTGTTTGTTACGGGCTGTGTAAGCATAGTTGATGTCCTCATCACTTGGTCCCATGTGGAAAGTGCCTGGTGGAACATAAACCATACCCGGAGGTTTCGGCAGGCTCCAGCGTGCACCGGGGGCTACACCGTGCAGCTGACCATCGTTCGGCAAGGAGGAGCCGGACTTGTTTTTCCTACAACTGCTTGTAGTAGAAACGATAGCTACTAGGGCTATCAGACTGAATAACCGATTAGTCATTGTTTTTAAACTTTGAGGGTAATGGGCAAATGTAATGATTATTTTGAATTATTATCACCCGCCCGTTGTTGATTGCGATTTATTTTTTCACAAACCGCAACTTGCCATTGAATAACGGCTAAATTATTCAAATATTGTGAACCAGAATGTTAACAAAGAGGTTTTTTCAATAACATTTGAAACTTATCCACAGTATTCACCGGTTCATAACAAACCTGACCGGCACACAGGTAAATACTGCCATCTGCGCCAAACGATTTTCCCTGAAGCAAAGGAAAACCCGGGGTTTCAGCGATAGCCGATTGAAATATCCTATTGGGCAGGTATAATGCCAGTAGTGCTTTTGTTAAGCCGTTTACTTCCTTCCCTGTAACAACCACTTCATTTAGTCCGGCAAACTGTTTGAGGTAAATGGATGCCCATACCGCAAAGGATGTAGGGTATTTTGTACTGATCTGCTCCATGCCCGAAAGCATTTTTAAAGCAATTTCTTTCCAGTTGCTGTTCTCAAAAATAGCGGCCAGGTAGAGCAGGTTATCAGCCATGGTACTGTTGCCAGATGGAACAGCACCATCGTAGAGTTCCACTTTGCGGGCTACAATGTCTTTTTGATCATTACCGGTAAAGTAAAAAAAGCTCGATCCCTCATCATAAAACCGCTTGATAACATGGTGGGTCAGTTTTTGAGCCTCTATGAGGTAATCCTGGCAGGAAGTTATCTCCTGCAAATGAATACAGGCCTGTATGAACCAGGCGTAATCATCCAGGAATGCAGGGTATTTTGCATCTCCCTGCTTGTATGTGTGAAAGCTGATGATACCATTGTTACTGAACTTATTGACCAGGAATTTGTACAGTTCTTCCGCTTCCTGCTTGTATTGATTATCTCCCAATGCTGCGTACGCCTTACAAAATGCTGTAAGCAGCAAGGCATTCCAACCGAGCAGTATCTTGTCATCTGTTTGAGGCCTTAGCCGCCTGTTCCGGACCTGCAAAAGTTTTGCATCACTTTCGGCAATAATCGCCCTGAAAACATCAACCTCTATATTCTGCTTCGCCGCAAAATCGGCTTCAGGAAAGGTTTTGTGTAAGATATTTTTTCCCTCCCAGTTCCCTTCATCAGTAACGGAATACCAACTGCAATACAGCTCGGCATCCTTCCCAAGAACCTGTTCGATTTCTGCTTTTTCCCAAACGTAAAACCTGCCTTCTTCTCCCTCACTGTCGGCATCAAGGGCTGCATAAAATCCTCCCGAAGGATCCTTCATTTCACTGATGCAGAAAGCCAGCGTTTTGCGGATCGCTTCTTCAAATTTTTTATCACGGGTAAGTTGAAAGGCATCTGCCAGAACGATTACCAGGAGAGCATTATCGTACAGCATCTTCTCAAAATGAGGAACAAGCCAGTAACTATCGGTACTATATCTTGCCAACCCTCCTGCAAGCTGGTCGTATATTCCGCCATCCAGCATATTGTTGATCGAAAGGATCGCCTGATCGAGCGCAGCTTTATCATTGAAAAAACAGGAGTAGGCAAGCAGGTATTGCAACGTAAAAGTTTGAGGAAATTTCGGTGCAGCACCAAATCCACCATACTTTGTATCTGCATTCTTCAGAATGGCGGCAGTCATATTATCGCATGTTTCCCTGGAAAACACAACAGTAGATCCTGCCGCTTTGCTCATTGCTTTTGCAGAAGAACTGATGTGTTCAATAAGATGATCTGCCTGGCTTTCCAGTTCCTGCCTTCGGTTTTTCCAGGCATCAGTAATAGCAACAAGTACATCTTTCCAGGAAGGCCTGTTATAAGCCGGTTTGGGAGGAAAATAAGTTCCCCCGTAAAAAGGTTTCGCATCACATGTTAAAAAAACATTCAAGGGCCATCCGCCATTACCGGCCATCGCCTGTACGGCATCCATATAGATATGATCAAGATCCGGCCTTTCTTCCCGGTCGATTTTGATGTTGATGAAACTTTCATTCATGATAGCTGCAGTATCCTCATCTTCAAAACTCTCCTT
>JAFDXA010000150.1 GCA_018268185.1 Bacteroidota bacterium | reverse complement strand
GTGGTTTCAGTAAAGAAAATGCACCCGGGTTTCCTGCTTCAATTCCAAAAGGCAATACCGGCGAATTCTACAACGACTTTATCTACTATCTTACTAACTTTAAAGAGGAAACGGAAAAAAGAATACTCGAAAAGATTTCCAATGATAAGAAGATTGTGATAAGCCATTTTTCTTATGTAGCTATTTCTGATAAAATGGCTGCCTTTATCAAAGGAATGTCGGATACCAATAAAAAAGGGAAGCCATCACGTACAGCACGTAAATTGAAATCCCAGCTTAACAAGTGGAAGAAAAAAGATGAAGCGTATTTTGACAAGAGTATCAAACAAAATCCTCTTGATATCATTGACCTCACAGATTTCCTTCTAAAAAAATAAACCCTGATGCCTTCTGTTAATTCCAGGATATTATTCAGTATAATGCTTCTGTTGCTCGCAGGCGGAGCATTTTCACAGGAATCAAAATCGGAAGATCTTACAATCGTTTACGACATCAGGGTTAAATCAACCAGGTCGTCTACAGGCATAGAGGAAACATACAATGGCGGCATACAGACATTGATGTTGAAAGCTGGCAAAGCCCGTATGCGAATGGTATCGCTGATGCGTACGCAAAGTATTTATTTCAGGGAAGCCGGTAACAATGTTCAGGAAGTGATCATTGCCAAAGAATCAGGCAAAGAAAAATACAAATACAAACTCAATGCATCAGAGTGGAAATTGTATAACAGTAAATACGACAGGGTTCAATATAGTTTTGAGTCCTCATCCATAACAGTACTCGGTTACCAGTGTAAAAAAGCTATTGTTACACTGGCTGATGGCAAAAAAGTGATCGCTTACTATACTACCGCTTTACAGCAGCCAAAATATATTGAGCCGATGTTTGCAGGCATACCCGGGATCGTATTGCAATATGAATATGTTCAGAAAAAAGGAAGCATTACTTATGTTGCTTCGAGGATAAGCCGTAATACTATTGACGAAGATATATTTAAAGAGCCGGGAGCATCTTTTGCTTCCCGCACATACATTCCAACGAAGTAAGTTTTAAAGATCAGGCTACTTCACTACCCTGCTTCCAGTCTTCAAGATCATTGTGCAGCAACCCAAACGAGAGTCGTTTTTTCCGCAGGAGCGAAAGAAAAATTCCTGCAAGGATCAGAAGGTTTGACTCACGCTGGAAGGTTTCCAGAGTTATCAGTCCAGACCTATCGCTTAGATTGATACTTTCCACTGCTTCAATAATTGTTTCCTGCGAAGACCTCCATTGCCAGTGCAATGAGAGCGGACTTTTGCAAATCCATGCCAGTTTATTATTTCCCAGGTATTGAAATTTTGATCTGAAAGGCAGCAAAGGTAACATCGGTATGCTGATACTGCCTATTGAAGTGCCGGAATTGATATCCTGGATATAAATAGAAGGTTTTAACAGGCCCAGTTTTGTAAACAGGAAATTTTCACCTGTTAAAGTAATATTTATATGCCAGGAATGATCAACTCCTTTTTCAATCGTACCCAACAAAGTTTGATTCAGGTAAACCCAATAACAATTATCCGCAAAGTCGATGCGGTATGTATATGCATGCTCCATCTTCTTCTTATGCAAATGATCACAGGCAGGCTGAACAGGAACTGCGGAGATGATTGGTACGATTCTGCAAATGCCCCTGAAAGCCTTTCACCTCCTATGATTGATTTCATGCTTCATAGGTTGCATTGCTGTGTATTTATTTTTAATCAAACCCTTGCATTCAAGATCAATGTTCCAACACAATAATGGCATTAATATTTCCTTATGCTAAAATTCCCCTAACAGTATTGAACTTAGATTTTTCTTAACATGCAGCCTGATAGATTTGGGCAACCAAAAACCCTTTTATGTTACAAAAACCATCGAATGCATTTATCGCCGCCTCCTGGATCGCCGTTGGCACCGGCATCACCGGTTTCATATCCGGCTTGTGGAGGGCAGACATGGCGTTGAATGAAAAAGGTTACTATTTCACTGTGCTGATGTTTGGACTGTTCGCCGTAATATCCGTGCAGAAATCTGTAAGAGACCGGCTTGAAAATATTCCTGTTACTGATATGTACTATGGTATATGCTGGTTCGCTACCATTCTTTCCCTCCTCTTGCTAACGATCGGTTTGTGGAATGCCGACCTTCAGCCCAGCGAAAAAGGATTTTATGCATTTGCTTTTTTGCTATCATTGTTCGGTGCAATCACCGTACAGAAAAACATACGCGACAAAGCAGAAGGCCCTTTAGCCCAAACTGTTTCTGCCACGCCGAAAAACATACATGAATAAACAAAAATGCTCCAGGTGTTTGCCGGTGGCTGAATCGCTGCTGGCAAACCTTCTTCTGCAGCATCAATTTGCTCCTTCCCGCTTTAGTTTGCATCTTTGTTGTTCAGTTAAGTAAACATGACAAAGCTCTCCGTAAACATCAACAAACTTGCAACGCTTCGCAATTCCCGTGGACATAATAACCCTGATCTTCTCAAAGCAGCCAGCGACATCGAACGCTTTGGGGCAGATGGGATAACAGTTCACCCCCGGCCTGATGAACGTCACATCAGGTACCAGGATGTTTTTGATCTTAAGAAGATCATCACTACTGAGTTCAATATTGAAGGGAATCCAACTGAAAAGAAATTCACCGAACTTGTTCTGGCAAACAGGCCTGCACAGGTAACACTGGTGCCGGATGCCATCGGGCAGCTTACGAGCAATCATGGATGGAATACCATTGAACATGCCGCTTACTTGAAAGAGATCATTGCCGTTTTCAAAAATGCAGGCATAC
>JAFDXA010000014.1 GCA_018268185.1 Bacteroidota bacterium | reverse complement strand
GGTAACCCTGTTGTTCAGGTTGTCGTTATAAAACACACAGCCAACATGTGCTGAAGATATGCGTTTGAAATTTTCCAGCCATGGAAGCATTCCGGCTGTTTCCAGGTGATCGGCAACCCCCAGTTCTTTGGCTTTCTGCAATAATTCCTGTTCATAAGATGGCGGCTGAAACCTGCCTACAAATTTCATTTTTACATCCGGCACTTCTTTAACGATATAAGGTAAAGCTTCCACCGCCTTCATGCAATTCCGGGCATCAGAATGCGAACCGGATGTAATGATGGTTGGCCGAGGATCTTTGGGCGCAAGTTCTACCTGCTCCAACCTTTTCAGGTATGGCACATTATCAACCACCAGCACCGGTGAGCCTGATGGAGCCAGTTTCCTGGCCATTGTTTCTGTAACAACTGTTATGCCCTGGAATGAACTGCACAAACGGTTTTCCAGGCGCCGATACCATTTTACGGCATGCTTCCTGATAAAAGAAGGTATCGGTAAAGCATCAACCCTTGCTTCATAATTTTCATGAATGTCGATAAAAACTGAATGACCCGCTTTGGCCCAACGCCTCATTTTAAACATCATGTTGGGGTTATAAAAATGATAGATGTCTGCATCAATCTTTTTCATTGCTTTGAAAGCTTCACCCGGGCCATAAAGGTGTTTTTGCAGCCGGGTTCTTTTTGCAATGGCCACGATCTTAACACCTTCAGCTACCATGTCCTTTTCGGCAGGAGCCACATAAGTAACATCATGGCCAAGCGAAGCCAGTCCTACTGCTGCACGTTCAAAGATGCGGTCATCGTTCCAGTCGTGCATACTGGTAACAAAACAGATTTTCAGTTTATTTCCTGTCATTTCTAACCTGGTTGGCGGCACGTAAAAGTGAATAACGTAGAGAAGCAGATTTCTGCACCCTGTATATCGGTTCCTGTTTACCTCCCATAAGCCTGCAAAACGCTTCCACGCCCTGCAGCATGCTTCCTTCAAAATCGAATTTCCTTCCTGTATTCAACGCAAATACAATGGCCTGGTAAAGTAACAGGAGGTTCACGGTTTTTAAAACGGGATCATTTACTCTTGCTGAAGCATTCACAAGGTTGTAAACAGTTTTCCCGTCGTAAGGAAAAAAGCCAAAGGCAAGCAGCCCATGCTCTTTTGATCGGATAAGATATTTTTTTGCAAAGGAACCTTTCGAGTTCATCACGAGGCTGGTCACCATGCCTGAACGGGCATCAAATTTTTTCCGCTCCGTTGTTTTATTCAGCAATTCGAGCAGATCATTTTCCTTTACTTCCTGTTCTATAATAAGACTGCCTTCCTCTACGAGCTGTAATAATTTCTTAAGTTCCCTTGCCTTGTTCTTATTAAGTTCCTGCAGGTAATTTTCCAGGCTTCCTTCAAGGGTGTAGGTGATGGTTACCGATGTATCAAATCCTTTCCAGTGATAAGGCAGAATAGACTGATGCCCCCTGGGTAATTTAAAATCCAGGTGTTTGGCAGACTTCAGCAGATCAAGAATCGCTTTGATACAATCATGTTCATCGGTAAGAGAATGCTTTCGGTTTTGTTCAACATAATAAAGCGGTGAAAAATACTGTGTGTAAGAAGGAATATGATAACCACTTACCCCGTTCTTTTTTGTTTTCACCAATGCAACGCCGGCTTTGATCACAGCTTCATCTACCACTGCAATAATTTCTATATGCTTATCAATTAAAGTAAGCCATCGTGTACTGTGAAATATCGTTCCGCCGGGAGCGGCTTCTGTAAATGCATCCCACAAACCAAATTCATCTTCCCTTAATTTCCTGGCAGTGATACTCATTATTTATTTTCAATAACAACACCCGGTGTTGTGTGACCTATCTTGGTTGCGTAAACGATCATCAGGCTGAGCACTACCATTTGTAATTGCGTAAACCAGTTGGGATTACTCAATCCAAAGAACAGTTCGGATGCAAAGCACAATAAGAGGATGCGTTGTATCTGAACATCTCTCCTGTTAGAGAAATAGTTTCTCAGTTTTACAAAGCGGTGAAAAAGTTTAATATAGATAGAAGTGTATATCCAGCCCGCAAATACTCCCAACTGAACGAGAATATCGAGCAGGTCGGTATGTGTGATCTTTCCTTCTGAATATAAATGGAACTGGTTCAATCCTACTCCAAACAAAGGATATTCAAGAAAATAATTCCAGGCCAGTACGTATAACTGAAGCCGTGCTTCATTCTCAACGGCGCCTGATACAGAATCATTCCTGGTAAGACGTTCGAACAGGTAAAAATCACTGAGGAATTGTTCTGCAAAATAAAGCACCAGGTTCCCGAACAGGAAGATTATGAACAGGAGCAGCACAAGCCTCCAGCCATTAAAATATTTGAATGCAACAAAACCTCCCAGGATGAATACGAGGTTTCCGAAATTAGACCGGGATGCTGTTAATAATATCGTATAAGCCAGGAAACCAATAACAGCCCATATCAGGATCTTTTCATACCGCTTCGAAGCAAACTGAAGCAGGATGAGCGATGCAATCACGGCTACCCTTGCATAATCTGCCGTACCATTGGCGTTACCGGTAATGCCCTCCAGTCTGAAATGCTCATCTGTTATCATAGTTGGAGCTTCAGAAAAATAACCTACTGCCGCCACGATCAATCCTACCAGCCCGATCACTTTCCATGCAAGCTGCCATTCTTTAACGTTGTTGATAGCAAAATACACAATGATCATCAGCACAAAATTGGCAACGAACACCTGTACATATCGATAGAACCCGCTTT
>JAFDXA010000149.1 GCA_018268185.1 Bacteroidota bacterium | reverse complement strand
TCTTGAACTGAGAAGTCTTTTGGGGTCTTTTCTTTTCAGCGGCGATACGGTTGAAAAAAAGATCAAAGTATTGAGCGGTGGCGAAAAAGCCAGGGTTGCCTTGGCAAAAACAATTGCCAGCAAAGCCAATTTCCTGATGCTGGATGAACCGACCAACCACCTCGACATTCATTCTGTTGACCTCCTTGTAGAAGCGTTGAACAAATACGAAGGAAGTTTTATCCTGGTTAGCCACGACCGTTATTTTATCAGTCGCCTCGCCAATAAAATATGGGAGATCGATGATCATAAGATCAGGGAATTCAAAGGAACTTATAAAGAGTGGGAAGACTGGAAAGAAAGAAGATTAAAGGAAAAGGAGAAAGAAAAAGCCGCAGCTCCAGTGAAAGAAGTGAAGGAAGAAGTTAAAGCCAAAGAAGAACCGGCCCCGGTAAAAAGCAATAAGCCCATCAACCAGGAACAAAAGAAAGAACTCAACAGAATAAAAAACAAAGTAAAACAGCTCGAAGAAAAACTGGCTGTACTCAATAATCAGAAAACAGCCCTGGAAGCACAGTTGGCCGATCCTGCCATTTACAGCGACAAGGATAAATTCATTAAAGCCGAAACTGATTATAACAAAGCTGTAGCCGATTTTAATGCCACCAATAGTGAATTTGAAGAGGCTTTTGAGAAGTTGATGGAGATGGAAGATAATTCATAATGTAGAAAGCCGAATGTTCCAGAATTCTTTAACATATTCCACTATTCCACATTTGTTATAAATCTGTAAAACATCATTTCACAGAATAAACTTACATGGGATTTGCTGTCTAACAGCTGTAGTTAACTTATTAAATTACTTAAACCATGTCAGTTAAATCAATCAACCGAACGGGATCCTGGCTCCTGCTTCTTCTGTTTGCATTTGCCGGAATATCTGCCAATGCACAAAGAAGGGATCGTGGGGGCGAAAATCCGAGGCCACGTTTCAATCATGGCCAGGCTCCACAACAAGGATCAATTCAAAGGCCGCCGCGTGCCGATCGTGACAATCATTCCTATGGTTCAAACAATCCGCCGAGGCAACAATCTTTTCCAAGGCCGAAAACCCCATCAGCGCAACCCAATCATGGAGCACAGATGGAAACACCCGGAAATAGCAGGCCCATGCCGGGAAGGTTCCAGGACTATTCTCACAACAACCCGCCTCACGTAAATCACAATACAGTTCCAGGCAATCCGCAAGCTTCCCGGCCGTCGAATGACGAGAGGCGGTACAGGCCGGTTCGTGCAGAAAGAAGGCCGGAACATTATTGGCCAAGGCAAAGCTACAGCGCTTCCAATCCCTGCTGGCGTTATTCACACCTGCCGAGAAGAAACACAATCATAACCAGTTTTTATTATCCTTATCAAACCATTTATTTCGGCGGCTTTGGTTATCGTTATTGTGATGGCATTTTCTATCAGCCATTCAATAGTGTATTCAGGGTGATAGCGCCGCCTTTTGGCATCCGCATCAACATCCTGCCATTCGGTTACAGGAGAATATTTGTGAATGACTACTCCTACTATTATTACAATGGAACCTATTATGATGACTACAATGATGGTTATCGCGTGGTAGCCCCTCCAGTTGGAGCTATTGTGGAAAGCATTCCAGACGGCTATGAAACAATCACGATTGATGGTGAAACCTATTACAAGGTCGACAATGTTCAATACAAACCTGTTGTGCAGGAAAATGGTGAGATATGGTACCAGGTGATCAAGGTTGGTCCGAACGTTTAATTATTCCATACACATATACATGAGCCCCTTTCGAGGGGTTTTTGTTTTTTTAGCCATATTGTTTCATTACCGGTGATTCAATAAACTTTTACAAAAACTCTATCTTTGGAAGATACCAGTTCACCATGATCAGGCAATTCTTTTCCACGAACAAACATGCATTGTTATATGGCCTTTCACTGGCCTGTTTGATCGCGTTACTGAAAGGCCTCGAGATCCGGTATTTCATTTTCGATCACTCCATTGAAATATACATCGGCGCCATCGCCATCATATTTACCGCCCTGGGCATCTGGCTGGCCATGAAACTCAGCCGGCCTAAGATCGAAAGGATCGTGGTAGAAAAAGAGGTTTTCATCAACAGCGGCCCGTCCGTAGTAAATGAAAAAGAGATCACGAAGATCGGGCTGAGCAACAGGGAAATTGAAGTGCTCCGTTTTATGGCGAAAGGTTTGAGTAACCAGGAAATAGCTTCCCAGCTTTATGTATCGTTGAATACCGTTAAAACACATGCTTCCAATATTTTCATGAAACTGGATGTTAACAAAAGAGTGCAGGCCATAGAAAAAGCCCGGGAACTCGGGTTGCTGAACATTGAAAAACTGCCGGGATGATGGTACTTAGTAGTGATTTTGGATGCTTCTATGCAAAATCACCCGAAAGTATGAGCTGAAAAACAATGTGATACTTCAATTTTACGGTTCACCAAAAAAATAAGCAAATGAAAAAAATTGTTTGGGTAAGTGGCCTTATAAGCGGGCTTATCGTTAGCTCTTTGATGGCGATCTCCATAGTGAGGTGCTACAATGGCGCCAATTATGAAGGCAGTATGCTGATCGGTTATGCTTCGATGCTGGCTGCATTTTCACTCATCTTCGTAGGCATCAGAAATTACCGCGACAAATACAACAATGGGATCATCAGCTTTGGAAAAGCTTTTAAGATCGGCCTGTTCATAGCGTTAATCGCATCCACGATGTATGTTATCACGTGGCTCATCTGCTATTATTTCTTCATACCGGATTTTGCTGAAAAATACGGGGCACACATGATCGACTCGCTGAAATCCGGTGGTGCAACGCAGGTTGATATTGATAAGAAAACAAAGGAAATGGCAGAATTCGCCAGGATGTACAAAAATCCTCTTTTTGTGATCCTCATGACCTATGTGGAAATCGTTCCAGTTGGCTTGCTCGTATCATTGATATGCTCATTGATACTTAAAAGAAAAGTCGCAAAAACAGCCTGAGTGCAAAATACCAGGATCGTATAACAGCAGGAGTTTTAAAGCTCCTGCTTTTTTGTGCAGCAGCTATCCCATCTGTTTATTTTGTTAACCACTCGCTAATGTGCTTGTTAATCAACTTCAAATTTCACAATTTTAGAGAGACGCAACCAATTACCGTTAAAAGACTGTCAGAATAAAAGCGGTTCGGCGCTTAATTGCAGGTAGACTGACTAAATAACTGCTTTGTACGACATTATAGAACCCATATTGTGGATGAGTATGTTCCTTACCCCGGTGATTACGGTTCCTGTAATCTGGAAAAGAAGTAAGGAGCGTAAAATATTGCGTCTTGCAACAGGGTTGATATTGGCAATCATACTTTCCGGGATATTATTTCTTATCAATTGGTATCTCTCCAGAACCATCCAGGGCTTGTCGGAATATTAATGACGGATTTCCCTCCTCATAATGTCGCTTTGCACCATCTTCACGTGTTTTAGTTCATACTAGTTTTACATGGATATTTTAATCACATCTAAAACAGCAGTTATGGCAACAGTAGATCAAAAAATAATGAATTGCCTTTGGTTTGATTCCGAAGCGGAAGAAGCGGCAACATTCTATACTTCCATCTTCAGCAATTCACGCATTGGGCAGGTAAGCCGATATGGAAAAGAAGGATTTGAATTTCATGGTAAACCCGAAGGTTCGGCCATGGTTGTTAGCTTTTACCTGGAAGGGCAGGAATTTCTTGCGTTGAACGGTGGACCGCTCTTTAAATTCAACGAATCAATTTCGCTTATCATCAATTGCAAGAACCAGGAGGAACTCGATCATTTCTGGAACAGGCTTACAGAAGGCGGTATTGAACAACCCTGCGGATGGCTGAAAGATAAATTTGGTTTATCATGGCAGGTAACTTCCTCCGATTGGAAAGAAATGATGAGTGATCCCGATAAAACCAAAGTTGCCCGGGCAATGAACGCCCTGTTTATCATGAAAAAGCCTGATATTGCAGTATTGCGTGCAGCATTTAACGGAACAGAAAAATAATAAGAAATGATCAGCACAAAATTCAAAACCGTAGATGAATATTTTGCCGCCCAGGCTCCTGCCAGCAGGAAAATATTGGGTGAACTGAGAGCCATCATTAAGTCGGTAGCTCCAAAGGCCGAAGAAGTTATCAGTTACAACATGCCGGCTTTTAAACAACATGGAGTGCTGGTATATTATGCCGCCAATAAAAATCATACTGGCTTCTATCCTACGGGTAATCCCATAAAAATATTTGCCAAAGAACTGGAAACTTTTACAACCTCTAAAGGCGCCATCCAGTTTCCGCATGACAGGCCGATTCCTGTTTCGCTGGTAAAAAAAATAGTTAAGCTCAGGATTAATGAAGATAAGGAAAGAGAGGCGCTCAAAGTCACCAGGAAGAAATCTGCTAAATGAGTTTTCTTATGTCAGCCACAAATAAACAAATGCGTGTTTGTAAAAATGGCCATCGTTATTTCAAAAGCAGTGATTGCCCGGTTTGTCCCATATGTGAAAAAGAGAGAAAGCCAACTGCAGATTTTATGAGCAGGTTTTCAGCACCGGCAAGGCGGGCATTGGAACGTGAAGGCATCAAAACGCTCAGTGATCTGGCATCTTACAAAGAAACAGACCTGCTTAAATTACATGGATTTGGACCGGCATCTTTAACCGTTTTACGATCTGTGTTAACCAATGCAGGTTATAAAACAGGTAAATAAAAGCTGGTTGCAAGCCTACCACAAAACGCTACTTGCCTGAAACTGACTGATTTAATTTTTTTCAAGTCAGCTTTAACAGTGCGATTTTTCTCCCACATACATATCAAGTTTTGTAACATTTTCACCCGCAATCATTTTGTAACATTTTTTTTCCTTGGTTTTTTGTAACATTTTTAGCCCCCGACTTTTTGTAACATTTTCAACACTTGCAATTTTGTATCAGATTTCTCAAACGTTTCATTTTGTGCTATTTTTCTTACGCCCCTTTTGTATCATTTCACTTCAGATAATTAAATTGATACACATACCCATGTTAATATAGCCTGCAACCAATAACTGCTTGACAGATCAACAATTCACAGGTAATTTTTGCTATGCCACCGGTTCTGTCGGCCAGCTTTATGCTTTACTTAAAAATCCTACCTTTAAAAAAGCACTTTCGCTTCGAAACAGGAATTATATTAAGGCGCTTAAAACAGGAAAAGAAAGTACAGGCTACAATCATCCTACAAAACAATGAGCATGATATACATATCTGAAAAATACGGTAAGGAAGATATTTCACGTGAGATCATCTCTTCCAGAACATTTAATGTTCCGGTGGCCAGTTTATTCAAAGCCTGGACTGATCCCGAACTGCTTGCAAGATGGTGGGGGCCAAAAGGATTTACCAATACATTTCATGAATTCGATCTTAAACCGGGTGGCGACTGGAAATTCATTATGCATGGGCCTGATGGAAAGAATTACGCCAACCATAGCACATTCATAGAGATCGTTGAGCCTGAACTGATCGTTTTTGATCACGTGTGTAAACCTGAATTCAGGGTTGTAGCCACTTTTGAAGACAAGGGAGAAAAATCATCACTGCATTGGAGAATGATATTCGATTCTGAAGAATTGTGCAACAAAGTGAAAGTGTATGCGGTAACAGCCAACGAGGAAAATCTTGACAGGCTTGAAGACGTACTGGCTAAAGTTGAAAGTTAAAGGTTAAAAGTTTATTGTTTTTGACCAGCAGATAAAATGAAATTCGTATTCGCACACAACTTTCCAAATACCTATTTCCAGGTTTGCATATCCTCACATTCTCATATCTCCACATTCTTCACATCTTCCCCTATCAAGCCACCACCTCCTTATTATACTTGTTGCGATATGCTAATGGAGACAGGCCCGTTGTTTTACGGAATACTGTTCTGAAAGCCTTTGTATCTGCATAGCCAACATCGTACATCACTTCGTTGATATTCTTCCTGCTTGATTCAAAACTTTTTTTAGCTGATTCAATTTTTACACGCTGAATATATTCAATAACAGTGTTGCAGGTTGCTTTCTTGAATCTTCTTTCCAGGCTTCTTCTTCCGATCGCAAACTTAGTGGCCAGTTGGTCAACAGTGATCTTATCCCTGAAATTATGTTCGATAAAATCCTGGATCTTTTTGATCTCTTCATCATCATGCATTTTCTGCCCGCTGAAAATGAT
>JAFDXA010000148.1 GCA_018268185.1 Bacteroidota bacterium | reverse complement strand
GCTTTCCAAAGGCCTTGTTTATAAAGAGATCTCAGATCAGCTGAGCATCAGTTCCGAAACCGTTCGCAAGCATGTGTACAATGTGTATGCAAAACTGCATGTATCAAACCGTGTTGAGGCGGTGAATAAATTTTTCGGAAGATAGTATGTGGTTTCAGTAAGTTCATAAAAAATATCCCCGGTGAAAAGTACCGGGGATATTTTATTAAATCGATAACTGTTTACCAATTCAACTCGAGGTAATTATTTTTCCGTTCCACGTCTGCCATTCTCCTTGAAGGATCGATCTCTGCTTTCGAAAGGTCTGATAACTTGTGTTTGAATTCCACAATATAAACAGGATGGGTCCATCTCCACTCTTCATGCACTATGAAAGGCTGTGCAGGATTTTCGTTCTGCTTGCCGCCAAACATCAGGTTGAGCGGGATATAGTGCAATTCTGAAGTTCCGTCTTTGAAAGTAAGCTGCAGGTCAACAGGCATAGGCATCTGCCCGGTTCTCTTCAACCTGATCTTTGAAACACCGTTCTCTTCCCACAAACTATCAATACCGTAGTTGATCGTTTTAGTGGTGTTCACCCAGTATTCTTTATACCAGTCGAGCTGTATACCACTCACATCCTGCGCAAGTTTTACAAAATCATTGGCATTAGGATGCTTGAATTTCCATTTATCATAGTAAGCGAGGAGAATTTTATCTCTTACGCCTGCTCCAACGATGTATCCCAGTTGTTCAAGAAAAACCTCGCCTTTGCTGTAAGAAGCAATTGAGTACGCAAAGTTTGTGTTGTAATGATCACTGTGTGTGGTCAGTGGTTCTTCCTTATCTGTTTGTGTTAACCTGAAGTAACTGTTGTACGAACCGGAATGATCTTCCGGCAAAACATGTTCAACCAGGTCTTTAAGATTTTTATTATCAGGATGTGCTGCCAGCGTATCACGGTACTCCTGCAGAGCAGATCTTTTGTAATAGAATTTTGATACAAGGTCTTCGGCATAACTCGTGAATCCTTCATCCATCCAGGGATACAGACTTTCATTGGTGCCCAGCATCATCTGGTACCAGCTATGCATCCATTCATGAAACACGGTTCCCAGCGAAGGCCCGTTTATCAGTGTAGCCATCGGGTATTCCATACCACCATCTCCACCCTGTATGAAAGAATATTGCGGGTAAGGATATTTACCGAAAGTTCTTTCTATGTAAGGAAGTACCGTTACTGCTGCATCACCAACGGTTTCCCAGGCTTTGTCATTTCCCTCGTTATTAGGTTTGTAATTATAGATAACATGCAGTGTAGGGCCATTCGTAACTTTTCTTACGAGGTGTTTGAAATCGGGATCTGCTGCCCACACAAAATCATGAACATTGCTGCCCACGAAATGCCAGCTGCGTTTCGGGGCGCTGATGTCTTTCAGTTCAGAACCGGGTTTGTCGTATCCCCAACCGATCTCGTTGGCATTCATCAATACACCGGTACCGCCGATCTTGTAGGATTTATCGATGCTGATCGTTACATCAAAATCTCCCCATACACCATAAAATTCTCTTGCAATATAAGGCGTAGGATGCCAGCCTTCGTAATCGTATTCACAGATTTTAGGATACCACTGGCTCATGCTGTACCGAACGCCTGTGTTGGGATTATCTCTTCCGCTCCTGCGAACCTGCAACGGAACCTGGGCTTCAAATTCCATTTCGAAAACAACTTTTGCCTTTGGCAGGATCGGTTGCGTGAGGTTTACTTCCAGAATGGTTTCATGATACGTGAATGGTTGCGGAACACCATTCATTTTCAGGGATCTTATTTTCTGGTAACCTATTTCATCTTCTTTCAGGTTAAGTATGCGGTCTCTCACCCTGCCATCCCAATCAGGCCTTCCTCCTATCATTGTTTTCCCCAATTCACGGCTGCGGACATCCATACTGCTGTTCGGCTGAAAAGCATTAAAGTACAGATGATAGAATACTTTGGTAAGTTTATCGGGAGAGTTGTTGCTGTACTCAAGCCGCTGCTTGCCGGTAAATTTATTGGTAACAACATCCATATCGATGTTCATATTATATTTTACACGTTGCTGCCACCGGTCGGGTTGTGCTTCTGAAAAAATGAAGCTGATCAATCCTACTGAAAACAAAAAGAATGATTTAATCATGTGGGAAAATTTATTTGCCGGTAAATTTCGGGAAAATGGTCAAATGAAAATGATAAAACTGATAAGTGGCCCCTATCCATACAGTTCTTTCAAAATCCCGGTGAATCCGGGTTTCCAGATACACCTGGTTGGAAAAGGAAAGCAAAAAGTAATAAATAATGCTATTTGGCAGAGCCGGCCCGTAAAAGCCACCTCTTTTATGCATGCGAATAACAGTATGAACTAGTTTAGCCCCATCAGTTTGCGATTGAAATTTATCAATAGCCTGAAAAGATCTTCATGCTCATTTAAAGGAAGTGTCTGGGCTTTATCAAAAACATCATGATACGCTTTGATGCCTCCCAATGTATAAAAGAAAAAAGACGGCACACCCTTTTCCGTAAAGAAATAATGATCGCTGTTGGCTGCTTTTCCACGTGGATTGATCTTCGTCAATAATTTTTCTTTATCGTTCACTTCATTCATCATGGCAAATTCATTGGGAAATTCGGAGGCATTTACTACTGTGATGCCCTCTTCGCCGGTTCCTGCCAGGTCTGTATTGATAAGAAACCGGATCTTTTTCAGCGGCTTTAAAGGGTTTTCGGTATAATATTTAGAACCGATGAGTCCTGCCTCTTCACCTGCAAACAGGATGAAGCCGATCGAATAACGTTGTGGATGCTGTGCATAATAATGAGCAAGGTTCAGCAACAGGGAAACGCCACTGGCATTGTCATTGGCACCAGGGAAATAGGTTTCCTTTCCCAAACCACCAAGGTGATCGTAATGGGCTGTTATGAAAATAAAGGAGTCTGGTTGTTCTGTTCCTTTAACCATGCCGCAGATATTGGCGGCAACAAAGTCCTTTATAAATTTATTGTCGATATTCACTTCATACGATGAAGGAACAGAACCGAGTGATTTTTTATCAATAACCACGGCACTGTAATCGGCCACTTCTGATGCTACTTCCATGGTAAGCTTATCTTCCAGCCGCACGATGAACATGTCGTTCCTGTTGATATAAGTAACAGAATCTTTATGAGATAACTTACCGGAAGCATGAATGGATTTTGTTTCTGCGGCTACAATAAAATCCTTTCCGGGTATTAGCTTCTCACCGTTAATGGTTAAAGCCATATCACCCGGAAATGTATTAACGGGATATGAAAAAGACTGCAAAAAGGATTTTCCTTTGATCGGTTCCAATCCATAAGAACGGAATTGTGCTTCCAGGAATGTTGCAGCTTTCGACATGCCATCATTGGTATAGCCTCTCCCCCAGAAATAAGGAGCAGTGAGTGTGTCAAGCATTTTTCTTCCGAATGCGATATCCTGCGCCTGTAGTGCTCCGGAGACAAACAGGCAAATGCAAAAGATCATACGTTTCATACGACGTTGAGATTTACAGTTTAAAAATATGGTTTTTAAACAAAGCAGAACAACCATTCATCCCACAGTAATCAATTCCCGGTTTGCAGGAATTTTATGGCAGCGGCATTAAAAATATCAGGCATTTCTCCAGGGAATTCATGGTTTCCACCGGGAACAATGTAGAGTTTGCTGTGAGGTAT
>JAFDXA010000147.1 GCA_018268185.1 Bacteroidota bacterium | reverse complement strand
GCTTGTAATAGCAGCGAGCTGATCTCCGTTCTTGTATATTTCATGTTCGATACTCCACCGGGCAAAATTTTCACTTGCCTTCGAAACTTTAAACGTAACACTTACCTGGTCGCCAAACCTGATCTCTTTTTTAAAAGAACACTCCTCCCGGAAGAGAATGGGCCCGATGTGATGCTCCTGCATTACCTGCATACTTAGACCATGGAGCGTTAGAAATTCCATGCGGCATGTTGCGGCGTAATCATAATACTTCGAATGAAGCACATGAAAATTGGCATCAATGTCTGCCCATCTTACATCTAACCTGCTGATGAACGTTTCCATATTCATATTTGACTAAAAATAAAAAATCCTTTCCGTGTGAGCGAAAAGGATTGATGAATTGTTTATTTACCTGTTCTATTGGTATAATATTTCATAATACTCTTTCGCCATCCGGTTACTATCGAACTGCCAACGTACATCCCTCATGCCATTTTTAATGATCTGTCGCCAAACATGTGGATTATCGTAGTACATCGGCAGGATCTGGTTTTCCAGTATCTCGTAGACCTTTTCAAGATCATACGTGTCCTGCTCGTGAACCGTCATGTTATCGTAATCAACCATCGGAACAACAAATCCATTATTACCATGATTGATGAACTCGCATATCCAACCGTCGTTGGTACTGAAGTTTACAGAGCCATTCATGGCTGCCGTCATACCGCTGGTTCCACTTGCTTCCCTTGGCACGCGAGGGTTGTTAAGCCATACATCAGATGCCTGTTTCAGCCTTTTGCTTAATGCAAGTTCGTAACCGATGCAGACTGCCACGTTATCATATTTCTTGCTCAGGTTAACCAGGTAATTGAAATCACTGATAGCCGGATAGTCAACCGGGTAAGGCTTACCGGCCCATATGATCTGAACCGGATATTTTTTATTACTCAGCAAAGCCTCGAAACGCTCGAGGTTCCGGGTGATTAATTCTGCTCTTTTGTATCCGGCAAAACGACGGGCCCAAACAATTGTAAGCACATCCGGGCTAAACAGTTTTCCTGTCTGATCAGCCACAATATCCATCGCCCTTTTCTTTAAAAACCTTTTCCTGTCGATGAATGCATCAATGTTATGGTCATCAATAAAGTGATACAATTGCTTATCTGCCCAATAATGCCAGTTCTGGGCATTGGTGATGGCCTTGATCTCGCAGATACCTTCATATTTCCCCCACATTTTGCGACTAACCTCACCATGAAGCTGGCTAACACCGTTTGCCAGTTTCGCAAACCGGAGCGCTGCCAGTGAATGGTTGAACTGATCATCGGTTATGCCGGTAAGGCTTCTTACTTCATCAAGTGGCACTCCACAGAAGTAACTCATCTTTTCACAAAGGAAAATATCATGTTTCTCGTTTCCTGCTTCTTCAGGTGTATGGGTGGTAAATACCATCCTCCTCTTCACTTCTTCTTTATCACGTCCGAATTTCTGATAAAGGTAGAAAGCAGAACTCACGGCATGCGCCTCGTTAAGGTGGTATAATTCAGGGTTGAAATTCAATTCATCGATCAGCTTAGCTCCGCCCACACCCAACAATATGAACTGCGCCACTTTTGTTGCCACATTAGCATCATATAAGCGATGCGTTATTGTCTGGGATATGTAATCATTTTCCGGAAGATCTGTACTCAGTAAGAACAGTGGAGCTGTTTTAAAGGTTTCCGGGTTGAGGTAGTATGCTTTTACCCAAACCGGCACTTCATGTATTGTTATCTGGAATTTGATACCGGTATCTTCCAGGAAATTATATATCTTCTCATTCCATTGAACCTGCAAAGTCTGGTCCTGGTTACGAGCCTGGTCATAATAACCGTATTTCCAAAGGATACCCACTCCTATCAGGTTCTGGCGGAGTTCATAGGCACTGCGAAGGTGCGAGCCACTCAGGAACCCAAGTCCGCCGCTGTAAATCTTAAGAGGTTGATGCACTGCAAACTCCATGGAGAAGTAAGCGATCTTTTTCTTGTAAGCAGAGTCTATGGGATATGGAACTTCAAACTTCGAAAAACTCATATTTATTTTTTTTCGGCTGCAATATAAACCCGTTTTTTTTAATCCCCACGTGGAAAAAAAAATATTCACCCCTTGGGTTACCTTTCTGAAACAGGCTGTTGGAGCACCTTTTAGGTAAATAAAAAAAATATTTTTAGATTTGTCTAAATTTATTTTTTGATGACTCATACTTCTACTGAAGAGAATTACATTAAAGCCATTTACCACCTGCAGCTGTCACGGGATTCAGTGAGTACTAATCTGCTGTCGGCAGAAATGAATACGAAACCAGCTTCCGTTACCGACATGCTTAAAAAGCTGAGAACAAAACGCATTGTGCACTACCAGCGATACAAGGGTTTCAGCCTTACCGAAGCAGGAAACAGGAAGGCACTCAGCATTATCCGAAAGCACAGGCTTTGGGAGTATTTTCTTTCCAGCAAACTTGGCTTCGAATGGGATGAGGTTCACAGCATGGCTGAAGAACTGGAACATATATCAAGCGATGAGCTGATAACCAGGCTCGATAATTTTCTCGGCAACCCGGCCTTTGACCCACATGGCGACCCCATTCCCGATCATCGGGGCAAAATCAGGGTAATCAAACAGGTATCTCTTACGGAAGTTCCTGTTAAAAAAACTGCTACGGTAAGTTCAGTAAAAAATCAAAGCCCGGAAATGCTGGAACTGTTGAATCATTTTCACATCGCTCTTGGTACGAAACTTAAATTAAACCGGCGATTTGAATTTGACGGCTCTGTTGAGATCAAAATTGATAAATATCCTGCTACTATTATCAGCGAGCAGGTTGCTTTAAACATAAACTGTACGTTATGAATTTTCACATAGACAAAGATGTTTCACTCAGTGAAGTACATGAAACCATTGATACTACAGCAACAAAACACCGTGGCTGGAGAAGGATACTGTCGTTTCTAGGGCCTGCATACCTTGTAAGTGTAGGATATATGGATCCCGGCAACTGGGCTACCGACCTCGCAGGAGGAAGTAAATACGGTTATTCACTGATATGGGTTCTGCTGATGAGTAACCTGATGGCCTTACTTCTGCAGGGGCTGTCTGCCCGGCTTGGCATTGTACGTGGAAGAGACCTTGCTCAGGCCAATCGAGAAGCCTATCCAAGGTATGTGAATTTTGTTTTGTACCTGCTTGCCGAAGGTGCCATTGCAGCCTGCGACCTTGCAGAAGTACTAGGTATGGCGATCGGTATACAACTCTTAACGGGATTGCCACTTATCTGGGGAGTAAGCATCACAGTGCTCGATACTTTTCTGCTCTTATACCTTCAGCGACTCGGCATGCGCAAAATGGAAGCGTTTATCGTAGCGCTAGTTGCCATTATTGCGATTTCATTTCTTGTTGAGATCGTTCTGGCCAGGCCCTCTATTACAGAAGTTGCCAGTGGCTTTGTGCCGAGCTTCCCTACAGATGAAGCACTGTATATCGGTATCGGTATCATTGGCGCTACTGTTATGCCACACAATCTTTACCTGCATTCTGCCCTTGTACAGACAAGGAAAATAGACCGTACCGATGCAGGTATAAAACAGGCAATCAAATTCAACCGTGTTGACAGTACCATTGCATTGAACCTGGCTTTCCTCGTAAATGCAGGTATACTTGTTCTGGCCGCCACTGTATTCTTCAAAACAGGCAATTCACATGTTGCTGAAATCAAAGAAGCGCACAGGTTACTTCCCGGGTTCCTTGGTAACATGGCTCCGGTACTTTTTGCGGTTGCTCTCATTGCAGCCGGGCAAAGCAGTACAGTAACTGGAACACTGGCCGGGCAGATCGTTATGGAAGGCTACCTGAGCCTGCGCATCAATCCATGGGTACGGCGGCTGATCACACGCCTGCTGGCTGTGATACCCGCATTGATCGTTATCATAGTTTATGGTGAAACAGAGGTTGATGCCCTGTTGGTACTGAGCCAGGTAATCCTGAGCCTGCAATTGGGTTTTGCGATCATTCCGCTGATCAATTTTGTAAGCGATAAAAGAAAGATGGGAAAATTTGCCATCAACCCCATTACCAGGGTCGGTGCATGGCTGATTGCATCGGTACTGGTTATACTGAATCTTAAAATGCTGATCAATGAAGTGATGCCCATCATGGGAAGCGCTGCTCTTATTCCTAAACTTTTAATAGCAGCGGGCGGACTTTTCTTTGGAGGCATCCTGCTTTACATTACATTCCATCCCTACTTCACAAGAAACGATGCAAGCAAGTCTATCCAGCTTCACTCTGCAAATACCTTGCTTGAAAACATGAATGTACCCGATCACAGGAAGATCGCCGTTGCACTTGATTTCAGTGAAGATGACAGTAAGATCCTTGCACATGCATTCGGACAGGGAAAAGAAAAGACCACCTACATTCTTATTCACATCATTGAAAGTGCATCTGCCAAACTACTGGGTACTGATAGTGATGATTATGAAACCAGGAAAGATATTGAACGGATGCAGAGTTATGTACAGCAGCTTAAAGCTAAAGGCTATAATGCTACCGGCGAAGTTGGATACAGGAACAGGGTGAAAGAGATCGTAAGAATTGTAGAAGAAAATAAAGCAGATATGCTTGTGATCGGCGCACATGGCCACACGGGGCTAAAAGATCTTATTTACGGCGAAACGGTAAATGCTGTGAGGCACGACCTGAAAATACCTGTACTGGTAGTTACTTTGTAATAAGACCGATCTTATCATCAATGAACTTATTCCATTTTGACTGCATTTCTGTTTCCTGGCCGTTCCTTGTTTCATTATCATAGTCATCCTGCATAGCATTCATTACTTCTATGCACTCATTGTAAATTCTTGGAAGAAGTACATTGTAGTTACCGGGTGTCATCACAGCACTTTGAAGTTTATCTATGAAGATATTCGCAGCAATGTATGCTATGTCAAAATGATGCTGTTCATGTGCCAATATATAATCAGTGGTTTTACCCGGCTTTACCCATGATTTATTTTTATTGAAAAAACAATATACCTGAACCGTAAGCTCACCTGCTTTACCAGTGGAGTGCATGCTGGCAGCATAACCGAACCCCGACATGGTTATTGCTGCAGTTCTGCCACCCGGGTCCTGCGGTTTGCCTTTGAAATTCGCCCATACAAGCTTATTGGATGGATTGTAATAGATGATTTCCGAAGCAGGCATGGAAGTCTTTTCGGTCCACTCCACCTTTGTAGTAAGCTGTGCCTCTCCATACGCCGTTATCAATAAGCAGGGAAATAAAAACAGGAATTTCATTGCATCCATTGGTTTTAGATAACCAAAACAACTATCAATCTCCTGTAAAAAGTATTAAAACAATCAGAATTATAAAAAGGTTAACATG
>JAFDXA010000146.1 GCA_018268185.1 Bacteroidota bacterium | reverse complement strand
CTGCTGTTTTGCTCACAGATCATTGACCTTAAGATTCCGGTGGTAGTGGCGCTCACTATGATGGACCTTGCCAGGAACAAAGGCACTCAAATAGATATTCCCGGATTGGAACGAGAACTCGGCGTGCCTATTGTTGCCATCAATCCACGAAAAGGAAAAGGTATTGCTGCCTTGAAAAAGGCGATACAGTTGTCTGCGGAGAATACGGACCGTATCCCGGCAAGGGATTTTATTGATGCAGATTCTTTGGCTGCGAATGCTATACGGGATCTCAAAGTACATTTTCCTGCCATCAGTAATTATACAGCGGTTCATTACCTGATCAACCACGAAAACTTTGTGCTTCCTGCCGATATGCAGGAAACAATAGAACAGATCGAGATCCAAAACAAATTCAACCCGACCCGTACGCAGGCAGAAGAGATCATGCAGCGGTATGCAAGGATCAAACACATCATGCAGCAAACGGTAGTGGAAGCCGATCCCTTGCAAAAATCATTATTCACGGAAAAACTGGATAATATTTTACTGCACCGAACCTGGGGTTACCTGATTTTATTATCTGTATTATTCCTCTTATTCCAGAGCGTATTCTGGATAGCCAGTTACCCGATGGATGGTATCGAATGGGTATTCAGTAAACTTTCCGGCTGGCTTTCGACCACACTTCCTTCCGGTTGGTTCAGTGATCTTTTTATCAATGGCATTGTTGCGGGCTTAAGCGGCATTGTTGTTTTTATTCCGCAGATTATGATACTGTTTGGATTGATCACATTGCTGGAAGATACCGGCTATATGGCAAGGATCAGTTTTCTTACAGATAAACTCATGCGCAAGGTTGGATTGAATGGAAAAAGCGTAATGCCGATGATCAGTGGTTTCGCCTGTGCGGTACCAGCGATCATGACGGCAAGGAATATTGAGAACAGAAAAGAAAGATTGCTCACTATTATGATCACGCCATTGATGAGCTGCAGCGCAAGGTTGCCGGTATATACCATTTTGATATCGCTGGTGATCCCGTCAAAATTATATTTTGGATTTTTGAGTTTGCAAGGGCTTGTCATGATGCTGTTGTACCTACTGGGAACCGTTATGGCTTTGATCGTTGCATGGGTGATGAAATGGTTCATCCGTTCTGCAGAAAGAAGTTATTTCATCCTGGAATTACCTGTATATCGTGGCCCCAGGTGGAAGAACATGGTTTACACCATGATCGAAAAAGCCAAAATATTTGTGTTCGATGCCGGGAAAGTGATCATGCTTATCAGCCTTCTTTTGTGGGGATTGAGCAGTTATGGACCCAAAGAAAAAATGAAGGCAGTGCATGATAAGTATGATGCCATGGTGGCGGCCAGCCCTGGCCTGTCAGCAGAACTGAACAAACAAAAGAACACCGAATTGTTGCAAAATTCATTTGCAGGAATCCTGGGAAAATCCATAGAACCGGCGATAAGGCCGTTGGGTTATGATTGGAAAATCGGTATAGCGCTGATCACATCGTTTGCAGCCCGTGAAGTTTTTGTAGGAACCATGGCAACGCTTTACAGTGTGGGAGAAGATCCCGACAATAACAACAGTACCCTTCGTGAAAAAATGAATGCCGCCCTTCGTGAGGACGGCACCAAAGTTTATTCAATAGCAACCGGTTTATCGCTGATGGTATTTTATGTGCTGGCCATGCAATGTATGAGCACGCTCGCTATTGTAAAAAGAGAAACAAGGAGCTGGAAATGGCCCGTGATACAACTCCTGTATATGACGGCGCTTGCTTATACAATGAGCTTACTGGTTTACCAGCTCTTAAAATAATTTCTTTACCAGTCTACAGCGTAGATAATATTATTCTTCACCTGCGGATAAATTTTCCGGTATAATTCATTCAGAATATCTTCTTTTCTTGGATTACCATAGCCGGAATTGTTGATCAACTCCCAATCCCTGCTGCTGAGCGCACGGCTGTCACCGCTGTAAGTGGCAGACTCCTGTTGCCAACGGTAACTATCACTGAAAGATCTATAACTGATGCTTTTTCCTGATTTAGCATCTGTAATGCTTACATCCATGTTGGCCCTGGCGGTAAAGCTTGCTCTTGTGATGTATACTGTTGCATACACAGTGCGATAAACAGGATTACCGGAAGTATCTGTTCCGAGCTGAACCTGTGCGCTGGAAGTACGCTGGTATTTATCCTGGCTGGGATAATAAGGGATATCAATATTTCTCAGTTTGAGATCGATCACCCAATCAGGCTGAATATTATCACGCCTTGCCTGCCAATCAGTATAAAAGCGAGCTGGGTAACGGCTGTTTGTATTGCTGAGTTCCCTTACCAGGGTTTGCTGAAAATATTCATTGCTGTAATTATACCCCGCATTACCCCAACTGCTGTTGAAGAAAAATGAATTATCCTGAACGGGATTGATCATCACGTTTACAGTAGCAGAATCGAGAGCCTCCTGTATTTTAAGTTTGGCATCTTTATAACCTGGAACATATTTTTCAGATTTTTTAAAATAGCTGTAGGCTTTTTTCGCATCATCCCTTGTTTGCTTTCCGAGAGCCTGTAGCCCCAGGTCATAATATTCGCCGGCAGCAGCTTCACGTGCATCGAGTAACTCACTGCTGAAACTCTGTGGCGTTACCAGCCTGAACGCAGCATCACTGTTAATGATCGCATCATAAGCATCCTGCAGGGCCTCATATTCTCTAATAATCTTATCCCATCGGGCAGGATCTTTTTCCTGCTTCAGGTCACTGAGCCTCGCAAGGTGATTTGTTTTGATGGTATTGTATAAAACCGGGATGGCTTCAACGGCTTTTTCATAGGTGGTTGTTTTGTTGATTTTTTTTACTGCATCAAGCAGGGCTTTATCGGCATCGCTACGCTCCAGGTAGTTTTTACTGGTTGAACAGGCGGTAAGTATCAACAAAACTAAAGTGCAGCTATACAAGAGTATTCTCATTTCATACCTCCTTTGTTTTAATATAAGACCCTGCAGATGTAAACTTGTAAAACCCGGTTGCATCGCAAATACATGGCTTACCAATTATTTAACAGAACCTGCCGCAGCCTCATATCTGGGTTCTAAAACTATGCCATTCATAACAACTATTTGCCATTTATCTAATAGAAAAAAAATTTTTTTCAACACCGATGAAAAGCCAAACCCTTTACTGGCTTGTGTTCTATGCCATAACTTATACATTTTACAACAAGCTACTTTAAAATAAATGGTATTATGTGTTGCATAGTACTGAAATTCTCCCTATGTTTGTGTTGTGAATGTGAAAAGGCTGAAAATGGCGGATGAGTTAACCGGTTCAAAGCCCAGCAGGAAGCCATTTCACAAACACAAAGTATAGCCATGAATTTTTAAAATACAAAGCCATGAACATTGAGAACACAGCAAGCCAGATGCGCAAGGGGGTTTTGGAGTTCTGCATTCTGTCGGTGATCAAACAAGGAGAAGCTTATCCTTCTGATATCATTGATAAGATGAAGGCGGCCAACCTGAACATCTTCGAAGGAACCCTGTATCCCCTACTCACCAGGCTCAAAAACGCAGAGCTGCTCACCTACCGGTGGGTGGAGAGTAACAGCGGGCCGCCACGCAAATACTTTGCCCTCACAGAAAAGGGGGCCGAGTTTTACAAAGAACTGGAAGCAACCTGGAACGAACTGGCCAATGCGGTTCAGGCGCTTACCACCACAATCAGCACATAAACTTCAACGATCATTAAAGTATAGCCATGATTTAGTTGATCTCAACTCAAACTAAAGAAACAAAATTAAAGGCCAGAGCCAACTGCCGGAAGCAGCGCAAAGCCAGAACAAAATCAATTATTACGCCATGAAACAAGTAATAAATATCAATTTCCAGGGCCGGGTAGTACCAATTGAAGTAACGGCTTTTGAGATATTGAAAAATTATACCGACAGCCTGAACAGGTATTTTGCCCAGGAAGAAGGTAAGGATGAAATCATAAATGATATAGAAAGCCGCATTGGCGAGCTTTTCCAGGAGCGCCTGAAAAACGGATCCACCTGTATCACCGATGATGATATCAACGCCATCATCAGGAGCATGGGCCGCCCGGAAGATTTTGAAGCCGACCAGGCAACCGCAGATGCAGCAACAGATCAGCGTGAAAACAGTAAAGCGGGGGCTTCAGCAAGCCAACCCACCATCAGCGCTACCGTTTCGGGTAGGCGTTTGTACCGCGACGAAGGCAATAAAGTGATCGGCGGTGTGTGCAGCGGCCTCGCAAACTACTTCGGTATTGATGTGGTAGTGGTAAGGATCATCTTTGTGATCTTGTTCGGGGCGCTGTTTGTTCCATACCTCATTCTCTGGGTGGCCGTTCCAAGTTCTGCAACAACAGAGATCGGGAGTGTTCGCAAAAAACTATACCGCGACAGTGAAGACAAGCTCATAGCCGGTGTGTGCAGCGGTATTGGTAATTACTTTGGTGTGAACGCATGGATACCCCGCCTTTTGTTCCTGCTTCCTTTCCTGAGTTTTGTATCACGCTGGAGTCATTGGGGTGATTTCGACTTCCCCAATTTTGTGAGGGTTGGTTTCAGTCCGGGCGCTCTCATCGTATACATCATCCTCTGGCTGGTGATTCCTGAAGCATTAAGCACAACAGAAAAACTGGAGATGAAAGGAGAAAAAGTTGACATGAATTCAATCAAAAATTCTGTGATGGAAGAAATGAAGGGCTTTCAGCAGCGTGCAGAAAAATTCGGAAAAGAAGCAAAAGCCTATGCTGAAGAAAAAGGAAGAACTTTCAGCAGTGAAGTAAATACAGCGGCACGCAGAAGCAGCAGATCTTTTGGAGATATCATTGCGCTGATATTTAAAATATTCGCCTACTTCATTCTCGGATGCATTGGATTTGCAGTGGTAATGGCTTTGTTCGGATTGGGCATTGCTTCGATCGGCCTTTTCCCGCTTAAAGATTTTGTTTTGAAGGGCGGGTGGCAGGATGTGTTTGCCTGGGGAACCCTCATCTTCTTCATTGCCGCACCGATCATCGGCGTACTCACCTGGGTGATCAGGAGGCTTGCAAGAATCAGGAATAACAGCAAACAGATGCGTTTTGGTTTTATCGCTTTGTGGATCATCGGGTGGTTCTGCTTTATTTCACTCATTGCTTCGGTTTCACAGGACTTCAGGTATTTCAACAAAGAATCCGAAGAAACAATCCAGCTTACCAACCCGGCAATCAGTAAACTGGAAGTAACCACTTCATCACCGTTGAAAAAATATTACAGCAACAGGTGGTTGAGGCTCGAACCATTCGAAGACCTTGAAGAAGATACTGCGCTGGTGAAAAATATAAGGATCCATATTGTTAAGTCTGACAACGACAGTTTTAAAGTAACGCTCATTAAAATGGCTAATGGCCCCGACAGGCAATCAGCAAACAGGCAGGCTTCTAAAATTGAATTCAATGTAGCGCAGATGGATTCATTGCTTGTGATCGATAAAGGGATCATGATCAACAAAACAGACAAGTTCCGCAACCAGGGCGTAATCCTTACCATCTATGTACCTGTTGGAAAACAGATCAGGGTAAACAAGAATGTAGGCTGGAACAACAACATACATTTTGGCGGACCTTGGGGTGATGAACGTAATATTGAATTTGATGATGTGGCAGAAGGATGGGACCAGGGTGTTGATTACATCATGAAAGCAGACGGAGAATTGTATTCACTCGATGGCGAACCTGCAGCTGAATGGAAACATTCAAAGCCGGAAGAAAATGACAACAACGAAAAACAAATGAATAACAGCCAGGATAACTACAGGTACAATTCAACAGAACCGATCCAGAAGATCGATTCACTCAAACTGAAACTGGAAACAGAACAGAAGAACCTGAAAGACTCATTACAAAAGGCAAAAGAAAAAATAGACAAGCAATTGGAAAAACTGGGAGAAGGAACAGGCAAGCCAACAGCGTTTATTTCATACAGCCTGCCAGCTTACAATCCCTTGCTGATAATGAATTAAAGAAGTTTCAATAGTTGAGTTGAAGTTGAAGCAAAAAAGATCCTGCCGTAAAAAGCAGGATTTTTTCTTTCCCGGCCTGGGGTTAAACACAACAATCTTTATCTGTTTAACTTTATTCCATGAAAGATAATTTTTCTGAACAGGCAGAAGCATATTCAAAATACAGGCCCGGTTACCCGGCAGCTTTGTTCGAATTCCTGTCAGGTTTGTGTACAGCCAGGTCGCTGGCATGGGATTGCGGTACCGGCAATGGCCAGTCGGCTGTTGAACTGAGTAAATACTTTGATAAAGTATTTGCAACCGACATCAGCAGCAAGCAAATAAACAACGCACAAAAGAGAAATAATATTGAATATGCAGTAGAGCCTGCAGAAAAAACCAGCCTGGCCAATAAGTCAACAGATATTATCACCGTTTCGCAGGCGCTGCATTGGTTTCACTTCAATGATTTTTATGCTGAAGTGCAACGTGTGGCAAAACCGGGTTCAGTTATTGCGGTATGGACATACAGTCTGCTCAAAATTGAGCCAGCCATTGATGCAATCATCAGCAACCATCATTTTAAAACCCTGGAAATATACTGGGATGCAGAAAGAAAATATGTAGACGATGCTTATGAAACGATCCCATTTCCGTTTCCGCAGATCGAAACGCCATCGTTTGTAATAACCTTGCATTGGACACTTGAAGAACTGGAAGGCTACCTGAATACCTGGAGTTCCCTGCAGAAATTCATCGGCTCAAATAACTACAACCCGGTTGAACATGTAGTACAAGAAATACGCCCTTACTGGAGGCCCGGTGAAAAAAAGAAAATAACATTCCCCATTCATCTTAAAGCAGGATATGTTAACCGGTAAATAATAACAGGCCGTTTATATATTCCATTATCAGCCATCCATTACAGCTGTGCATATTTTAATTTACATTTGCCCTCTAAAAATTTTTACATGAAGAATACGCCTTTTACACAAAAGCATATAGCCCTCGGAGCAAAGATGGCAGCATTTGCCGGGTTCAATATGCCGATCTCTTATTCAGGCATCAACGAAGAACATGCAGCAGTAAGAAACAAAGCCGGGGTGTTTGATGTTAGCCACATGGGAGAATTTATTGTAAAGGGCCCGCATGCATTAGATCTTATTCAGCGCATCACAAGCAATGATGCATCCAAACTTACAGTGGGTAAAGCACAATACAGTTGCATGCCGAATAAAGAAGGCGGTATCGTTGATGACCTGCTTGTTTACTGCCTGGAAGAAAACAATGCTTACATGCTTGTGGTAAACGCGGGAAACATCGCCAAAGACTGGCAATGGGTGGTTGATCACAACATGAACAACGCAGAGCTGCATAATATTTCTGATAAAACCTGCCTGCTTGCCATACAGGGGCCGCAGGCAACAAGGATCCTGCAGCCACTTACAGAGATGGACATACTCAACCTTAAATACTACACTTTTGCGAAAGGAAAATTTGCAGGCATAGACAACGTGCTCGTAAGTGCAACCGGTTACACCGGAGCCGGCGGTGTAGAGATTTATTTTGAAGACAAAGACGACGCGGCCAATATAATCTGGGATGCGATCTTCAAAGCCGGGGCTGCAGAAGGAATAAAACCAATCGGTCTGGGCGCAAGAGATACCTTACGCCTCGAAATGGGATATTGCCTTTATGGAAATGATATCGACGACCGCACTTCTCCCCTGGAAGCTGGCCTGGGTTGGATCACCAAATTCACCAAAGATTTTACGGCAAAAGACATCCTGCTGAAACAGAAAGAAAGCGGCCTGAAACAAAAACTCGTTGGCTTTGAAATGAAAGAAAAAGGAATTGCACGCCACGATTATGAGATTAAAAACTTTGAGGGCGCTGTTATCGGCAGGGTTACTTCCGGAACACAGTCACCAACCCTTGGTAAAGCCATCGGCATGGGATACGTGGAAACAAACTATTCATCTATTGGTACAGACATATATATCAGTATCAGGAACACCCTTATAAAAGCGCAGGTTGTTAAAATTCCATTTGCATAACATCGCTGCCAACCGAACTTTCATGGATACAAACAAACCCGTTCTCTTTACCTCTGTTTCACCGGCATTGCTTCATCTGTATGATGTAAGCCAGAGTATCGTTGTGATCATTGATGTACTGCGGGCAACATCTACCATTGCAACAGCGCTGGAGAATGGAGCCAAAACGATCATCCCTGTTGACAGTGTTGCTGAATGCATCAGGATTGGTAAACAGATCAACGCCATCACAGCAGGAGAACGCGATGGAAAGGTAGCCGAAGGGTTACAGTATGGAAACTCTCCTTTTGAATACCCGAAAGAATTTATAGAAGGGAAAACATTGGTGTTAACCACAACCAATGGCACCAAACTGCTTCACATGGCATTGAACAATGGCGCCAAAGAGATCATCACCGGTTCTTTTGCAAACATTGATGCCGTTTGCAATCATCTTGTTGGCAAAAAAATGAATGTGGTGCTGGCCTGTGCAGCCTGGAAAGACAGGGTTAATATTGAAGATACTTTGTTTGCCGGCATGGTCATCAGTAAGATTAAAAATCATTTCAGCATCAACTGCGATGCTTCACAAATGGCAGAAGGGTTGTATCATTCAGCAGCAACAGACCTGTATGCATATATGGAAAAAGTGAATGCATCACATTTCGCACGGCTCTCTTCGTTCGGCCTTCAGAAAGATATACGTTTTTGTCTCACAGCCAACACCGCTTCAGCATTACCGCTTTATACAGATGGAAAACTTATCAATCATATAGTTTAACAATTACTGTATAAATAATCTTTCAATCATTTTACAGGCTCGGTTATTTTCCTTTACTTTTGCAAATTGCCCTATTCTGAACAATAGCTCCTTCAGGCAGTGCAATCAGCAAACCCGTAAGTAAACATAAAGGAACGATAATTTGGCACTACCACACATCATTAAGCACATTTACAATAATGGTACCGATGAAGTGATCAGGCGTGGAAAAAGAATTCATGCCATCGGCTCAGTAGAATTGGTTGAACATGATGAACTCATGGGCGGTATTGTATTTCGTGTGAAAGACGATAACTACAGCACTTTCTATAAAGTATATATACAGAAGTACGCAGATCCGAAGATGATGACACTTCGCTGCAGTTGCCCGTACAACCTCGGCGAGATCTGCCGGCACGAAGTGGCCGCTTTGCTGAGGCTGCAGGACCTGGTTGATAAGAACCTGCTCGGCAGTTCAGCGATTCAATATAACCAACTTCATACGGTTGCAAAGATGAAGCACATAGATCTTAAAACGATCAAGATGCTTTCTTCTCCCGCCATTTATGAACAGGCAGAGAACATGCTTCGTTCCGTAAAAGCAAATATTTTAAATGCAGCAGATGAAAGGGTTGAGGCCGAACTCATTTACAATGGCCAGACCTTCCCGTTGGTAATTCAGAAAAACGACGAAAGAAATTTTGATACATCCTGCATCTGTTCCGAATCGCAGCACCCGCTTTGCGAACACAAGACCCTTCTGTTCCTGCAACTGCTGAATGCATACGGGCCCAACTATTTCGACAGCATACGCAACTGGGATAAAGAAAAGAACAAGCTGCTGCAGATATACGGCTACAGCCTGAATGATGACCTGAGCGGCAAATTCGAGTTCACGTATAAGGATGGTAAACCTTTCCTGAAAGTACTGGATACTTCCATCAAAAGAGTTGCCGGCACAACAGGAACCAATGCACGACCGGCGCCTGTAATTGCAACAGTACAAACCACCAAAGAAGATGCGGTTGCAGTAGAAGAATTTGCCGGAAAAAAACTCGGGCTTGTTTTCAACTTCAACAACAAAACATACCCCGGTTTTAATGTAGACGCCATACAGGGAGACAGTGACGAAGACAACAAGAAATATATCGGCAAAGCAGAGGCGCTTGATCTTTCAAAATTTGTGAACACAGATGTTTTTGGCGAGGAAGATAAACTGCTTTTCCAACAGGTAAGAAAACTGCAGGACGCAGAAGTAAATAAATACCTCAACCGGAATTCACCCTTCAGCGGTATCTGGGAAAATATCATTCACCAGGATGGCGAAGAATTACCCGAAGAAACCAAATCGCTGATCGCTGAATATCTTCAACCCAAACTGAAAAGGATTTTTGAAGAGCAGGCGCCCAGTAATTTCATTTATGTGTTGCCACAGAACAAGCCGTTTAAAACGGCAAATCTTGTGGATGTTGAACTGAGTGATAAACTTATTGCCCCCATGTTCAAAGTGATTGCAGTTGATGATCATTTTGAAGTGCAGTGTATGGTGAAACTCAACAACGAAACCGTTTCATTTGATAAGAATGAATGCGACAGCAGCCTCGTGTTCCTGTACGACGGCGTATTATACCTCTGGCAGAAACCGGAAGACGTGATGCAGGCTGAGAAATTCTGCCGCCAGGGAAATATTCAGCTCAACAAATCCAACTGGTCGGAAAAAATGCAGAAACTGATCCTTCCTTTAACGAAGGAATACCAGGTGGAGTTCGATAAAAAACTGCTCAAGGAAATTAAGAGCAGCAACCCCGAAGTAAAACTACAATTGCTGGAGAAAGGCGACTACCTCGTGTTTCAACCGGTTTTCAATTATGGAGGATTTGATACCAGGCCAACAGACAAAGGCAATATCACCATTCCCGAAGGAGACAAGATACTCATCATACATCGCAACAAAGAAGCAGAAGAGCAGTTTATTCAAAAGCTGGAAAACCTGCATTCATCTTTCGTAAGGCAGGAAGAGCAGAACAGCCTTGTGCTGAAAGGAACAGATGTTTTGCGGAACAACTGGTTCTTTCTTTTTGTAGATGCGATGAAGGAAATGAAGATCCCTGTGTATGGTTTTGAAACACTCCGCAATTTCAGGTTCAATACGGCCAGGCCGAACACACATATTCATGTAAGCAGCGGGCTGGATTGGTTTGATGCCAAAGTTGAAATAGAATTCGGCGAGCAACGTGTTGGTATTGCTGATATCAAAAGAGCATTGGCAGGCAAACAGTCATTCGTACAACTGGGAGATGGCACATTGGGTATTCTGCCCGATGAATGGCTGAAGCGATATTCTCTTTTGTTTAAAGTGGGAGATGGCAAGAGCGATAAACTGCGGTTGTCGAGGTATCACATGAGCGTGATCGATGAACTGTATGAGAACAGGGACGAATCAGAACTCAGCTTTGCGCTTGATGAAAAGTTTGAACGACTCCGGGAATTTAAAAACATACCGGAGATATCGGCACCGAATCACCTGCAGCCTGTGCTCAGGCCCTACCAGGTATCGGGCTTTCAATGGCTGGGCTACCTGAATGATGTGGGTTGGGGCGGCATCCTGGCAGATGATATGGGTTTGGGTAAAACAGTGCAGGCCCTCACGATGCTGGAGCATTACAAAAACACTACCGGCAACCTGAAGGCAATCGTTATTTGCCCCACAACACTTATCTACAACTGGCAGAACGAGGTTAAGAAATTTACCCCGGCGCTCAGTTATCATATTCACCACGGCAATACAAGAGCAAGGAGTGCAGAAGAACTGCAGAACTACAATATCATCATTACAACATACGGAACACTGAGAAGCGATATACAGTTGCTTATCAAGATACTTTTCGATTATGTGATACTTGATGAAAGCCAGGCGATCAAAAACCCATCCTCAAAAGTTACCAAAGCGGCTTCGCTGCTTACTGCCAAAAACAGGTTGTGCATGAGCGGTACGCCTTTGCAGAACAACACGTTTGATATATATGCCCAGATGAATTTCCTGAACCCGGGCTTGCTCGGTAGTGTGGAATTTTTCAGGAATGAATTTGCAACACCGATCGATAAATTCGGTGAGCAGGAACAAAAAGAGCATTTGCGCAAACTGCTGTATCCTTTTATCCTGCGGCGCACAAAAGAACAGGTGGCAAAAGACCTTCCGGAAAAAACCGAAACGATCCTGTTCTGTGAAATGGATAGTGCCCAACGTAAAATATATGATGCTTATCGCAACAGCTACCGCGATAAGATTTTGGGAACGATCGATCAGCAGGGAATTGATAAATCGCAACTTACAATCTTACAGGGATTGATGAAACTCCGCCAGATCTGCGATAGCCCGGCAATCCTGAATGAAGAAGAGAAATACCCGAACCATTCCATCAAGCTTGATGAACTGGCACGTGAGATTGAAGAAAACATCGGTGAGCACAAAGCCCTGATCTTTTCGCAATTCCTCGGTATGCTTTCACTCATCAGGGAAAAGCTGAAAGAAGACAATATTCCGTATGAGTATTTTGACGGAAGCACATCCCCAACAGAAAGGGAAAGATCGATCCAGAACTTCCAGAACAATGATGACTGCAGGGTTTTCCTTATTTCTTTGAAAGCAGGAGGCGTGGGGCTTAACCTCACAGCCGCCGATTATGTTTACATTGTTGATCCCTGGTGGAACCCGGCAGTGGAACAGCAGGCGATAGACCGTACGCATCGTATCGGTCAGACAAAAAATATTTTTGCCTACAGGATGATCTGCATAGATACCATTGAAGATAAGATCCTCCAGCTACAGGAACGTAAAAAAGCACTGGCCAAAGAACTGATCGCCGATGATGCAAGTTTTGTGAAATCACTCACCAAAGCGGATGTGGAATACCTGTTTAGTTAAAGGGGGAATTTGAAAATTTGATGATGTGAGAATTGTTTAGAGGAGGTTTTTTCTATGTGCGCTATATGACTATGTGGTTCAGTTTAATTTGGAAATTAATCAATTTGATGATTCGTGATGTGAAATGGATAGCCACTTTTCAATGCGAACAATGCTTCTAAATGTTCTGAGAATTTTAAAATGAAATAGTTACCCTATAAACTTCTACAGATAATAAACAGGCTTACTCCGGGATGAACTTCATCGAGATCGAGTTCACACAGTGCCGGGTGTTTTTTGCTGTAAATCTTTCGCCGGTAAAAACATGGCCCAGGTGGCCTCCGCAATTGCTACAGATGATCTCGGTGCGATGACCGTCGGCATCCGGAACACGGGTTACAGCCCCGGAAATCTCATCATCAAAACTTGGCCAGCCGCAGCGGGAATCAAATTTATCCTTCGAGTTATACAAAGGCGCATTGCAACGCCTGCACACGTAAACACCCGTTTGTTTGTTATTGGTATACTCGCCCGAAAAAGGCCTTTCGGTTCCTTTATGAATAATCACTCTTTCTTCTTCCGGGGTCAGTTTGTTGTAATCCATATCATTGATTGTTTAGCCAATTATATACGCTGAACGGAGGCATTTGGTTTTGAAAAATACTGTGAATTGAAAGTTAACAATCTAAAATAAAAATATCCGAATCAGGCCGTGGTTTTTATCGTTGTAAGTAAGTCAATTTTGTCCATCAGTTCTTTAATACAAAATGGTTTGCTGATATAATCATCTGCCCGGCAGACCCGGGCTATTTCTTCCAGGTTATCGATGCCGGAAAGCAGTATCACAGGGATATGAGCCGTACCCGGTTCCTGCTTTAATTGCAAACAAAGATCAGCTCCTGAGATCGCCCCAACCTGGTTATCCAGCAACAGCAGATCCGGAAATGATCCTGTTTGCAGAAATCCGGGCCCGCATTCAGTATGGGCTGTAACAGTATGGCCGGCATTGCTGAGAATAAGCGAAAGCACTTCAATGGTACCGGGATCATGATCAATGATCATGATATGCAGTTTATTTTCGCCCGGTTGCTTCATGAACCAGATGCAGCAAAACAAGTTCCAGTTTTAGATTTTGTGGATAAGCCCGGCAATCAACCCGTTTTCAAATCCCTTTTGCAACAGGAAATCGCGGATCTTTCTTTTCCTGGTGAATATGTTTTTCTCTTTTTTAAGCGAAAGCAGTTTTTCGGAAAACAGCTTATCCAGGGTGGCTTCGTAATCTGAATCATCAATAGCGGCCAGGGCTTTTTCGATACAGTAATTGCTGATGCCCTTCAGCTTCAGTTCATACCTGATCTTTACCTTACCCCAGTTCTTTACCCTGAATTTTCCACCGGCATACATAAGAGCATAACGTTCTTCATTCAGGTAGTTCTCTTCTATCATCCGGGAGATCAGCTCCTCCACATCGTGTTTATACAAACCAAAACTGTATAGCTTTTCTTTTACCTCCCGGTGGTTTCGCTCCTGGTAAGCACAGTACTGCCTTATTTTCTGAAGCGCCGCTTCTATCCCTATATTTTTTCTTTCCATAAAGGCGCTGTAAAAATACTTACTGTAAACTTTTTACCCGGTTGAAAACAATTTTATTAACCACCCATGGGGCAAAAATATTTGCAGTATCTTGTCGCCGTTACCCCCAATAAATTATCTTTGGCCTCTTAATAAGTAATGTATATGAAGTTTATCGTGTCTTCCTCAGCCCTGTTGAAACAGCTGCAACAGATCAGCGGTGTGATCAATGCCAATACGGTGCTGCCAATACTGGAGGATTTTTTGTTTGAAATAGAAAAGAACAAACTCACTGTTGTTGCCACCGACCTGGAAACGGTGATGAAGATCCACATGGATATCGAAGCAAAAGACAGCGGCAAGGTCTGCATCCCGGCAAAGATCCTGATGGATTCATTGAAAAACATTCCCGAACAGCCCCTTACGTTCAGCATAGATAAAAATTTCGCTGTTGAGATCACCAGCGATAATGGTAAGTATAAAGTGATGGGAGAAAACCCGGATAACTTCCCACGTGAACCGGCAGCCGATGATGCCAATTCTTTTACCATGACTTCCGGAGCCCTGGTTACTGCCATCAACAAAGCCATCTTTGCTGTTAGCAATGATGATCTTCGCCCGGCTATGACAGGCGTTTTCTTTGAGCTTGATAAGAAAGGGATCACTTTTGTAGCAACAGATGCCCACAGGCTGGTTCGCTATACACGTAAAGATGTTGCCTGCCCGAAAAAAGACAGTTTCATCGTTCCCAAGAAACCACTCAACCTGTTGAAATCTGCCCTGCCTGATAATGATGATGAACTGACCCTGTCTTACAACAGCAATCACCTGTTTGTAAAACATGGCGGAACAGAACTGGTGTGCCGTTTGATCGATGCCCGTTTCCCTGATTATAAAGTGGTAATACCTGCCGACAATCCCTACAGGATGGCCATCAGCCGCAGCGATTTTCAGAATGCATTGCGCAGGGTGAGCGTGTTCAGTAATAAAAGCACCAACCAGGTTGCACTCACCATTACCGGTAATGAACTCCAACTGGCTGCACAGGATGTTGATTTCAGTTTTGAAGGAAATGAACGCATGGCCTGCCAGTATGATGGTGAAGATATCCAGATAGCTTTCAATGCAAAATTTCTTATTGAAATGCTGAACGGTGCCGACACAACGGAAGTGAATATGGAACTAAGCACACCAACCAAAGCGGGGATCATCAAACCGGCCGAGCAGGGCGAAAACGAAGAGCTGCTCATGCTGGTGATGCCACTGATGCTCAATAACTAACCTTCTCATAAATAAATCACGAAACGCTTTCAAATAAAACCGGAAGCGTTTTTTTATTTTTACAAGTATGGAAACGATCGGTTTAATAGGTGGACTCACCTGGCATTCAACAGTAGATTATTACCGTTTGCTGAATGAAGAAGTAAATAAAAAACTAGGTGGCTATCATGCGGCAAAGATATTTATGTGCTCAGTGGATTTTGCAGAAATAAAACCGCTCACAGAGGCAGAAGACTGGGATGCACTTGCAGCAATCATGATCCATGCGGCAAAAACGATAGAGAATGCCGGCGGCTGTTGTGTAATGATCGGCGCGAACACAATGCATAAAATTGCAGACCAGGTTCAGGATGCCGTTTCCATTCCTGTTATTCATATAGCTGAAGCTGTTGCCGCTTCTGTGAAACAAAAGCAACTAAAGAAAGTGGCCTTGCTTGGTACAAAGTATACCATGAAGCTCGACTTCTATAAAAACAAACTGGCGGAGCATCACATCGAAACCATTATTCCCGGGGAAGAAGATATAGATTTTATCAACCATTCCATCTACAACGAATTCAGCAAAGGGTTGTTTTTGCCGCAAACAAAGAAACGTTACCTGGGTATCATTGATGAACTGGTAAAGCAGGGAGCCGAAGGTATCATTGCCGGCTGTACAGAGATTCCGATCCTGATCAAACAAGAGGATTGTTCAGTTCCTGTATTTGATACAACATACCTGCACGTGATGGCGGCCATTGATTATGCAACGAAATAAAGAAGATCTACTCCTGCGCTGTTTTTTTCTTGCGCCTTAATATTACAGCAGCATTTGTTTTAAGGTCGGCACTGAAACGAACTTCGTAAACAGATTGTCCTTCACGAACAATGAGCAGACCGGTATTGGGAGGTATCGATCCCAGGTTTTCAGCATACATCACCAGCATTTGAGAATCCGGAGAATCCCGGTCGAAGTAGATCGTATGCACATTTGGTTTTGTATTGAGGCCTTGTTTGGCAATGATCACTTTTCCATTAAGCAGTACACTTACGGTATCTCCGTCGATCTCTCCATTATCGTAAAGCGTGAGTTGTAAACTATCAGCAGCAAAATACAAGGCCTGCTCATTCGTATTTACACGGCTGCCAACATCGGCAGCAGCATTACCGGCATCAACATAACTGTTGGTTTTTTTTACAACCGGGGCTGTTGTTGCCGGGGTTGGCTTGGCTTGAGGAGGAGCAGCCGGCTTATCATTTTTTGCAACAACAGGCTCTTTGGGTTTGGGCGGAGCTGTTGCTTTTACAACCGGGGTCGCTGGTTTTTTGGGCTCCGCTTTCACTACCGGTTCAGGTTCTTTTTCAATTTTAGCGAGCGGGGCATCTTTGGGTTTCAATTTTGGATTGGGAGCTGCAACAGCAACAGACCTGCGAATTTCTTTTTTAGGAAGATCAACAGCTGCTACATCATTCAGCACAACTCTGTTCAATACCCAGGGAGCTTCGGGCTCTGTATTGAAAGAAAGTTTTTGCGTAAGCGCCAGTTCATCAAGCTTTTTGAATATCTCTGTTTCCCGGTAGTTTTTTTTCTTTTCCAGTTGGGCTGTACCTGTTGCCACCAGGAAATGTTTTGTTTTGTTGGTGGTCCAGGTTCCTTTGAGCACCTGCAATGAATCAACAGTGTTCAAAGTAAGTGTCATTGTTTTTTTAACCTCTTTGGGTTGATTGATACTTGAAGCCTTGGAAAGCTCACTAACATCTTCGATGATTATTTTATCATCCTGTATTTTGATCTTGTGATCCCGGAATACAACATGTTTAACGCCGTCTTCTTCAAAAGCGATCCGTGAATAGCCGGAGAGTTTCCCATTGTCTTCACTCACCGTAAGTTCAAAAGGCCATGTTTTTTTGGTGGAGTCAACATAGAATTCTCCTTTCCATACACCGGAAAGATCTTTGGCAGCCGGCTGCGCCAGCGATATGGCTGGTAACAGAAAGCATAATATGAACTGTGTAAGTGCCTTTTTCAAGCGATCAACATTAGTATTTAAAAATATCGTTTTCTTTTGTTAAAAAGATGCTATCAATCATAAAAAAACCGCTGAGTTTTCAGCGGTTCAATAAATCTGTATGGATTGAATTAACCATTCATGCTGGTGAGGAATTCTGCATTGTCTCTTGTTCCTTTCATGTTTTTGAGCAAGGTGTTCAATGCTTCTTCCGGGTTCATATCGGCCATGTGTTTACGCAGTACCCACATGCGGCCCAGTGTATCTTTATCAAGCAACAGGTCGTCTCTCCTGGTTGAAGATGAAACGATATCAATAGCCGGATAGATTCGGCGGTTCGACAGTTTACGATCGAGCTGCAATTCCATGTTACCTGTTCCTTTGAATTCTTCGAAGATCACCTCGTCCATTTTACTTCCTGTATCAACAAGTGCTGTTGCAATGATGGTGAGTGAACCTCCATTTTCAATTTTACGGGCAGCACCAAAGAATTGTTTTGGTTTCTGCATTGCATTTGCTTCCACACCACCCGATAATACTTTACCGGATGAAGGAGCGATCGTATTGTGGGCCCTTGCCAAACGGGTAATTGAGTCGAGCAGGATCACAACATCATGGCCGCATTCAACCAGTCGCTTGGCTTTCTGCAAAGCCATGGTGCTTACCTTCACATGTTTTTCTGCCGGTTCGTCGAAAGTAGAAGCGATCACTTCTGCCTTAACACTACGTTCCATATCGGTAACCTCTTCCGGCCTTTCATCCACCAGTACAATCATCAGGTAGCACTCCGGGTGATTTTCTGCAATGGCATTGGCAAGTTCTTTCAGCAACATCGTTTTACCCGTTTTGGGTTGTGCCACGATCAATCCACGCTGGCCTTTACCGATCGGCGTGAACAGGTCCATGATACGGGTACTGTAATTATCTGGCTTGGTGGTGAGTTCCAGCTTTTCATAAGGGAAAAGCGGCGTTAAGTAATCGAAAGGAACACGGTCTCTTACTTCTTCCGGACTTTTACCATTGATGGTTTCTACTTTGAGTAAAGCGAAATATTTTTCGCCTTCTTTGGGGGGGCGTACAGAACCATAAACAGTATCACCTGTTTTTAATCCGAATAATTTTATCTGTGAAGGAGAAACATAAATATCGTCGGGAGAAGAGAGATAGTTATAATCACTGCTGCGCAGGAACCCGTAACCATCAGGCATCATTTCCAGCACACCTTCGCCAAGTACCACACCATCGAATTCTATATTGAACACAGGCTGGTCTTTGCGGTGATGCTGGGGCCTGTTGTCTTTACTGATCTTTTCCGGTTCTTCAATGATCACTTCCGGTTGCTGTATGTCTTCCTGCTGAAGCATTTGTGCAATGGCCGGGGGAACGCTGCTATTTTCATCAGTAATCGGTAATAATTCTTCTTCCTCTTCTTCTACTTCCTGTTTTACTTTTCTGACAGGCTTTTTTTCCGGCTCAGCTTTTTTGGCTTTGGCCGGCTCTTTTTTCTCGGGTTCTGCAGTTCCTGCATCGCCTTTTGGAATCCGCTTGCGTTTGGGTTTTTCGCCGTCGGCTGTCTTTTTTTCTTCTGCCATTTGAGATTGTTTTTCAATAATAGTATCAATGAGGTCCTGCTTGTGTGTTTTTTTGGAACCAGGAATGCCTAATTGTTCTGCAATATCCAACAGTTCCGGAACGAGGAGATCGTTCAGTTGTGAAATAGTGTACATAAAATATTAGCAAATGCGTTTTTCAAAAAATCCCGTCTTAGAATCTGTAAAATTTGAAGTTGAAAATTCTGCTGATGGAAGTGGTTGCAACTTTGAAGGAATATGACTTAGGATATAATCTTCCCAACCTTTTCCGTTGCAATGATACGCAGTTTTTCGGATAATAAAAGATTTTTTTGAGGATTTTAGGTTTTAAAAAGGCCTGTTTTCGCCGACTTTGGGCATTTTCTCCCGGTCAATGTTAAAACAACTGTTGTGTATAAAAACAAAAAGCCCCGCTGTTTCCTGCTCGGGAACCGGGGCTTTTATTAAATAGGGTTGCAAGCTTATTTTCCAATAGGGATGCCTACTGAAAAACTCAGGGTGCGGTATTTATTCTTATCATCAGCATTGTTATTGCTTTCTGTAGAATTGATTTTTGTAAGACCGAGCCCATAGTTAACTTTCAGGATCACCTGGCGAAAAGAAACCCCTGTTCCGAAATTCAGGCCGAAATCGAATCTCTTAAGTTTATCATAGGCGGCATCATCCTGCTCGGAAGTAAACGGATCGTCATTGCTGAACTTGATATTGCTTTCGGAAGATGAGGTTATGCCAAGTATCCTTGATTCTCTTTTCGATTTGCCGGCAACACCGATGGCGGCATAGGGGCCTGCATTAACAAAGATATTTGTTGAGGGTGCCAGCGGAAACTTCAGAAGTATATTCAGGGGAACTTCAAAATACAAAGGATGGAATCTTGTTTTTACATAATCGTTTCCATTGTTAAAATAAGTATCGGCTTTTGAACCGTGGCCGGTGAATAAAAGGCCAGACTCAAGATCAAGCACAGGCGAAAGCCCAAAACGATGCATGATACCAACATTGAAACTCGGAAGCAGGTTATTGTCTTCCGTTTCTCCGCTGTTTGTTTTGGTAATGTTAGCGAGGTTTACACCGCCCTGTACATAGGTTCTCTGCGCAAAAGTTGGAATAGATGCAGCGATGCACACTGCCAGCAATAATTTTTTCATGTGTTTTTCTTTTGGTTAAAAAATCCGGTTAGCATTAACCGTGTAAGCGCCCGGGTATGAAAAAACAAAAAGCCTGCCAGTAGACCGGCAGGCTTTGCTGATATTGTTTATGGCGTTAATTCCTCACTTTATCACCTGTTTAACGACATCTTCGTTCACTTTAACGGGGTATTTTTTCCGCAAGGCATCCAGCCACTTTTTTTCCAGTACAGATTGATAATCGTTGATTACAAGTCCGCGGGCTTCATCAAAACTGCGTTGCTGATCGGCCGGGTAAACTTTAACGTATTTCACAAACGTGGCCGAGCCATCAGAATTCTTAATGATGTTTGAAAAACTGTTATCTGCTGCTGCACTAGTGGCGGTTGGATCTGTAATCTGGCTCAACTCATAACGGCCGCTATCTGCCTGCACGGTAGCATCGGAAGTTTCCATGATCTCTTTCCAGTCTTTACCGGCTTTTACCTTGTCCATCGTTTCTTTCGCAAGCTTTTCGTTGGTGCAGTTGAATATCAACACATCGGCACTGGCCGCCCATTTATATTTTGATTTGTTTGCATTGTATAATTCAACCAGCCCGGCGGTATCTGATGCCGCTTTGCTCCATACATTTCTCTCCATGATCTCGAACAGCATATTTCCTTCCTTGAATTCTTTCATCTGGTAGGCGAAATCATTGTTGTATTCTTCCAGGTGATTTTTGTAATACCGGAGGCTTGCATAGTTCTCATATTTATCCCAGAGAGAAGCATTGGTTTCTGTTTTGGGTTGTTCGGGATTGATTTTGTAATCTCTCACAAACTTAAGCCAGTCGGCAGCTTTTACAGCTTCCTTTTTAAAACTGATGATGTTCTTATTGCTGATCGGGAATTTATCTGGCGAAGCATCGGGATTTGCACTGATGCTGTCGGCATAACGGAAAAGATCAGCATCTTTAACGAGCATGGTTTTTTTGAAACCGATTTTGTTTTCTATGTCTTTTGCGAATTTCTGTTTGGCAAGATCTGTACGGCTATCCTGCATCAGTTTTTGCTTAAGCTCAAACTGCATGCCTGCATTGTCTTTTTCTGTTGCTGTTGCAGCAAAGGCGAGCCGCTTTACGATGTGTACACCGTAATCTGTTGCGAAAGGCCTGGTGATCTCGTTGTCGTTTTTAAGTTTGAATACTTCCTGTTCAAAATCACTCCGGAATTTTCCTGTTCCGAATTCGGGCATTTCTCCACCCTTCATGTATGTGAGCTTATCATCACTGTAAAGGCTGGCCGCTTTGGCGAAATCGGCGCCATCTACCAGCAGGTTGTAAACAGAATCGGCTTTTTTCATCGTGGCCTTTCTCTGCTCTTCGCTGGCATCAGGAGGATAAGTGAAAAGGATCTGGGCTATTTTCCATTTACCGGCACTGTTGCGTTCTTCAATAAGTTTGAACACATGCCATGCATTTTTAGAGCGGTAAGGTTTGCTTGTTTGTCCCGGCTTTAATGAATAGGCGATATTTTCATATTCATACGGCAACTGGAAAACGGTGATGAAACCCATATCACCATATTTAACGCCATTGTTATCTGCAATTACTTTGTAGTTGCTTTCACCTTTGTTGAGCGCCTCGGCTGCATGTAATAATCCTTTGTAGGCATTGAGTGTATCTTCTGGTTTTGCGGCCGGGTCGATCCTGGTAAAAAAATGTACGAGGTGCAGGTCTTTCTGGCTGCGGTTAAAGGCTTCATCCATCAACTGTGCAGAACCTTTTTCATCGGTGAGGTAATTGTCTTCAACCTGGTGCCTGAAGTTTGCTATATCATATTGTATCTGTGGCAAAGTGTCTATTCTCAGTTCTTCAGCAGCTTTTACCTTGAGCTTAAAATTGCTGTAGAGTTCAAGGTATTCACGAATAGATTTTTCTTTGTCGGTAACAGGGGTATTGTTTTTGTTGTATGCTCTTAAGAATTCGTCTTTACCAACAGCATTACTGCCATAAGTAAAGATCGTTTGTGCAGATGCTGCTACGTTGCAGGCTGCCAACGCACACAACAGTAAAATTTTCTTCATTAATAGGTCTATTTAGTCGATTCAGAGTTCATTTTAACCTGTAGCAGTTCGTCGAGTTGTTTCCAGGTTAATTTTTTGCCGATAATTCTCTTGTCTTTGTCAAGCAAATATAAGGTAGGTGTGCTGGTAACATCATATAATTGTCTGAAACCAGGTTTTTGGGCAGCAACGATCGCGTCTTCCATTTCCTTGGTCTGGTAAACGTTCACCCAGTCGCCAATGCCATGTTCTTTAATGTATTTTACCCATTCGTTTTTTTGGTTCTCCGAAAGTACAGCATAGATCGCAACTTTTTTAGCTTTCCAGGAAGCCCTGTACATGGAATCCAGT
>JAFDXA010000145.1 GCA_018268185.1 Bacteroidota bacterium | reverse complement strand
GTACAGCCAGGATAAACGCTGAAAGCATCTAAGCGTGAAACCTTCCTTAAGATGAGTTTACTTTTAAGGGTCGTCGAAGACTACGACGTTGATAGGCTATAGGTATAAAGGTGGTAACATCAAAGCCGAGTAGTACTAATTGCCCGTAAGCTTTATTTTTTATTTTAACACTGTTAAAATATCCTTGTGTTTACTTCTTATTCCAATATGTTAACTTATTTATGTTGATTGTTTCAGCATTACGATCTTATGGTGGTTTTGCCGAGGGTGTTCACCTCTTCCCATTCCGAACAGAGAAGTTAAGCCCCTCATGGCCGATGGTACTGCACCACAATGCGGGAGAGTAGGTAGCTGCCATATTTATTTAAGCCCTGACTTTATAGTCGGGGCTTTTTTGTACATATACTTTTTTTCTTTCTGAAGTTTATCTTGTCTTTAAACCACCCTTCAGGGTGATTGTCTTGCCATACCGATTTAGCAATATTGCATAGTGATTTTTCTGCTACAGGATAGTATTTCGCAAACTAATTCATCAACTATGCTGCTTTCACTTTTTCAACCGGGAACTTCAAAAAAAATATCTGTATTTGTTTGTTTTTTACTTGCTGTAAAATTGCTTGGGGCCCAAAATGTGGGAATCGGTACAACTTCCCCTAATGCCAATGCATTACTTGATATTTCAGCAAACAACAAGGGTATTCTTATTCCAAGATTGAATACAGTACAGATGATGGCTATTACAGGTCCACAGGGTTTATTGATATACAATTCAGATTCGGCTGCATTTGCTTACCGGAATGCCAGTACCTGGGTGTTTATTCAGAGTGCCCCAAACGTTTCAAACAATTGGAATACCTTGGGTAATGGAGGGACAAATGCTACCCTAAATTTTATTGGTACAACCGATGACCAGGACCTTGTTTTCAAAAGAAATAATTTAAGAGCCGGCTTGCTAAGTACAAGCAATACCAGTTGGGGGCTTCAGGCATTAAATCCCGCAACAACCGGGTATGCCAATACAGCGAACGGGTATCAGTCATTATTTGTGAATACTACAGGAGTCAATAACACGGCCGGAGGATTCAGTGCCCTTCATAGTAATACCTCAGGAACAAATAATACCGCATTCGGAACACAGACAATGAATTTTAATGTTGACGGTAATAACAACACAGCAAGTGGTTTTATAGCTCTTCATTACAATACAAGCGGCAATAACAATACGGGCATTGGTTCACAATCACTGTTGAACAATGAGTCTGGCAATAACAATACAGGGCTGGGATTCGGGGCTTTGCAGTCTAATGCCAAAGGATCTTCCAATGTAGCATTGGGTGCAAATGCTTTATATCTCACTTCAAACAAGAGTAACCTGGTTGCAATTGGCGACAGTGCATTGTACCAGGCCGGCGGAATAGGAACGGGAGAGTCTGAAGGAATCCACAATACAGGCGTAGGAAGCAAAGTGCTTTACAATACTTATTTAGGATCCGGTAACACGGCATTGGGCTTCCAGTCATTATATAACAATATAAACGGAAATAATAACACCGGCATTGGCCATCTCTCCAATCTGGTATCAAATTCATTAACGAACGCCACTGTTATCGGGGCAAATGCATGGGTTGGCTGCAGTAATTGTATGGTATTGGGTGATAGTATCAATAATGTGAAAGTAGGTATTGGTACGGCCTATCCCACCAATGCAAAGCTTGTTATTAAAACAACAGCTGGTGCAAATGGTATCGATTTGTCTTCTTCTGATGCGTATGCTGAAATGCGGGTGATACGCAATACACTGAATAGTTTTGACCATGATCTATATTTCAATTTCGGAGTTCCCGGACCGAGCTCGCTTCACATGTATTCCAACGGAGGAGAAACAATGACTGTTAAGAACGGAAATGTTGGCATTGGTACTACCAACCCGGTGGCAACAGCAGCCCTGGAGATAAGCAGCACAACTAAAGGATTTCTGCCTCCCCGTATGGGACATGTACAACGTGATGCGATCGCATCGCCACCTGCCGGACTTATGATATGGTGCACCGATTGTGGTTTGAATGGGCAGGTGCAGGTATATAGCGGCACTGAGTGGACGAATATGCTTGGTGGAGCAAGAGATCCATATATAGGAGAAAATTTCCAGGGTGGAAAAGTTGCCTACATCCTTCAGCCCGGAGATCCGGGTTATGTACAAGGGCAGGCACATGGACTGATCGCCGCAACAGCAGACCTTGGATTGGCAGAATGGGGGTGCCGGGGCACTTCTATCGTAGGTACAAGTGCAGCCATCGGAAGCGGGGAAAACAATACAAATCTTATAACCGGAGGATGTGCAACAGCAGGCATTGCAGCACGTCTTTGCAGCAACCTTGTCCTGGGTGGGTACAGTGACTGGTATCTTCCCAGCGAAGGGGAACTGATGAAACTGGCCGCCAACAAGGCTCTCATTGGTGGATTTGATAATAATAATTACTACTGGAGCTCTACACAAAATGATCTCAACTTCGCTTCAACAGTTTATTTCCAGAATAACTCGGTTATCGGGGCAGATAAATCGCTTTCTATTTTTGCAGTTCGTGCAGTGAGAAAGTTCTAAGAGTTTTGCTGATCCTTATATTGCAATCAGCATTATATGGTCAGTTCTACAATAAACCCATTCTCATACTTCGTAGTTAAGAAGCCTCCGATCTTCGTGGCCCTCATCTTCATATTGCTCATTCCCAACCCATCACTGTTGCGGATTTCTTTTTGAATTCCATTGTCTCGAATCAACAATTGAATGCAATTTTTTTTATCGGCAAATTCAATGATCACATCATCGCAGTTGGAATGTTTAACAATATTAGTAATGGCTTCTTTGAATATCAGGTAAATCGTTTGCCTTTTTTCAGGGTCGATGAATTTTTTTGTGTCAACATCAGTTATGGTAAATTCATGCTTAATATTCCTGAGCGCAAGATTTTTTTCAGCATAATCCCTCATCCGGTCAACCAGGTTCTCATATTTGTCTTTTCGGCTGTCAATAGCCCAAACCGTGTCACGCATATGCTCCATCGCATCACGGCTCATATTGCTTATTTCAAGCAATGATTTTTTCTGGTCTTCTTTGGCAGTGTATGCCAGCATCTGGCTCTGCATAGCAAGACCTGAAAGAATAGAACCAACATCATCATGCAGATCGCTGCTGATCTTTGTTCTTAAATCGGCAAGTTTTTTTTGTCTTTTAATCTTCTGATTGAATCGATATCTTAAATATGTTATCATCAGAACAATTGCCATTGAAGTAAAGAGTAAGATCACCCAGGGTCTTTTATACCAAACCTGTTTCATTACTATCGGCAGGGAAAAATAACTGGCATTTACATCATTCAAGCCTGTGGAAGCTTTCACTTCCAGCTGGTACCTGCCCGGTTGCAGCCCGTATAATGATATTTTATTTTCTGGTTTATATTCAGTCCAGCTTTCACTCAAACCTTTAACCCGGTAACTGTAATAAACTTTTTTATAAAATTCCGGAACAGAAAAACTTAACTCCAGGCTGTTATTGTAGAACTCAAGCATTAAATTGTTTAAACCATCAAGTTCATCAGATAGGTATTGATAAGCACCAACCTTGTTATCGAAAATGGAAATTGAAATCAACTTTACCGGTTTTATAGGATTTGATGTTACCGCGAACCCAAGTTCCGGTGATGTAAAGGAATACAGCCCGTCGGTACTGCCAAAGTAATAACGATTATCACTGCTTTTGAAAGCAGCGCCCCTGTTGAATTCTACGTGGGCCAACGGGTGGTTGTCGGGTAGATGGTAAAATTGTTTTGACGCAACATTGAACCACAACAAACCATAACTGCTTCCCAGGTAATAATTCCCAGTTGTATCGGGTAATATGCTGAAAACTGTGCGGTCATGCAATACACTATTATTGATAGAATAAGGATCTTTATAAATGATCGTTTTTCCTGTTCCAATATCAAGACAACCTAACCCATTCCTGCAACCAAACCAAAGTAAATTCTGATTCAATTCAAGATCAGTTACAGTATTTTCAGTAATACCTGTTTCCCCGGCTGAATACTGCCTGATGAGCTTTCCTTTTTTCGAGATCAAAGCCATGCCATTATCCGAAGAACTGATCCAGAGATTCTGGCCACTTCCATCAACGATCATATCATTCATTTCTCCGATTGAATTGTTATTGGCAGATATTCTTCTGTCGATGGGATAAACAACCAGTTTTTTTCTTAGGAGATCATAGCAATTCAATTCGCTTGAATTCCATTGGTAAAGCCATAGTGTATCATGCTGTAACCATTGCGTGCAATGCCCCGCGAATTTATCCCCCGTAATGAATGTATGATCACCCGAACTAAGATCGATGCTAACATTATTCCAGATCAGGTGTCCCTTCCAGTACGAAAGACTGTAGGTAGAGATATATTCTCCTGAAATGTATTTCTCTACATCCATCGGCAGGAATGCACTCTCTCCTTTGTTTTGCTTTGCAATGCCTGTATAGAAAGATGCATAAATATTTTTTCGCCCATCTTCTGCCAATGCACGGAAGCTAAGAATCGAAGTAATATTCTTCACCGGGCTTACACTCTGGAGGTATTGTGCAGCAAGGGGTGTTTTCTTTTTCAGGCGGTAAATATCTGTCTGCGTACATACCAGCAGTGAACTGTCGGGCCGTAAAAAGAAGTTCATGAAAAGCACACCAAGACTATTGGGCGCTTCCTTTTTAGCCAATTCAATGAATTGTTGTGAAAGGTCCTGGATAGTTTTATCCTCCCGGTTGATAATAAACAGTGACAGGTTGCCGCCAAAAAAAATCTTATTTCCTTTTATAAGAAAATCAAAACCCTTTCCTTTCAGATAAGCAGGTATTTTTAGAAATACCACCATGTTTTTAAATTCTTCATTCCAGGTGTAGATCGTTTCCTGGTCTGCACCTGCAAAATAAAATCTGCCTTGATCATCGGAATCAATATTGTAGTTTGGCGACGTAGGTATATTGTATTGTTTTTTTTCTTTTCCATCAAGACTGATTTGGGTAATGCCTCGCTCCTCAATAATCCAATGATAGTCACCTGCAATCCTGTAAGTATAGTAATTATTGGGATTCATGTAGCCCTGGTAAACTGGCAGTAATTTGTTTGTTGGGGATTTTTTCCATATTGCAATGGTTCTTTTTGCCCGGTTGACCGTGAAAACAAAAAGGCCTCCATCATTACTGCCGGCGATGTGATAGATCAATTCATTGTTTATCGCATCGCCTGTAAAAGATTCAGTTAATTTTCTCTTTACAGGATCGAAATGTAACATCCTGGAATTTTCTTCCTGTATCCATAAACTGCCGTCCGGTAATTTTGTAAAAGCATAAAGTGAGTGAACAGAAGAATCTGAAGTGAGTTTATAAAGCTTGCTGTCGTTCCTGTAACTGATGGTGTGGTTGCCATCAAACGCCTGTAATCCTTTGTTGCTCGTGAGCCAGATAAAGCCCTGCCTGTCTTCCGTGATATCGTATAAGCGACCTGGATCTTCGGTATTGTTAAGCTTGAGGTGTTCAAGTTCATATTGTGGAGGAATGAATTTATAAGTAACATTTTGCCCGGCTATGAAAGCGGGAATTGTGAATGATATGAACAGCCAAATTAGTTTGGACCAGGACAAAATAAAGCAGTTGAGTCTTTCAAATATAACTGAATAAGCTGACTGCCCAATTCACGGATTACCGTATCTGTCCTTTCATATACTGGGTTATGGCTTCGGTCTTGTTATTTACCTGTAACACCTTGTATAATTTCTTCACATGAGTGCGTACGGTTTCAACAGAAATGAAAAGCTCTGAAGCAATTGTAGGATAACTTTTCCCATCCACCAGTTTTTGCAAAATCTCCCGCTGCCTGTCGGTAAGGATCGTTGCTTTACTTACACGGCCTCCCATCAGGTGATTCACAATTTCACGGGCTATGGAAGGCGACATATAGGAACCTCCTTTGGCAACAATTCTCAGGGCTTCTATTATTTCTTCAAGACTTGCCTTTTTGGAAATATATGAGCAGGCGCCGGAGCACAGGGCTTTTAAGATCACATCTTCCTCTTCATAAGTGGTTAACATGATGATGTTGATGCCGGGCAATTTTTCCAGGATCAATGGGATGGCATCCAGGCCAGAGATCCCCGGGAGGCCAATATCCAACAGCAGGATATGTGTTTGACCGGAAGTTTCAGGGATGAATGAATTGAGGAAATTTTCAGCCGATTCGTGGATAACACCGGACTCAAACTCTTCATGAAGCCCGATGAAACCGGCAAGGTTCTCCCTGATAACTTTGTTGTCTTCAATAAGGCTTACTTTAACTTTTTCCACGAAAAACTATTTACATAAAATTAATGATGTTTTATTCCGGGGTAATCACCCTGAAAGGTGATTTTTATAGTATTACAGACAGGAGAATATAAAGCCTTCTTATGATGAAACTCAGCCTATGTTGTTTTTAAATTCCTGCCAGGAATGGACTCGATCAACTGCTTTGTATATTCATCTGTAGGGTTGCGATAAACCTCTTCTGCGGTTCCGGATTCAACAATTTTTCCCTTGTTCATTACCATGATCCTGTCACTGATGTAATGGACCACAGAAAGATCATGGGAAATAAAGATGGAAGTGAAATTGAATTCTTTTTTCAGTTCATTGATAAGATTGAGTACCGTGGCCTGCACACTTACATCCAGTGCAGAAACACTTTCATCGAAAATCAGAAAGGACGGATTTAATGACAATGCACGGGCAATGCAGATGCGCTGGCGCTGCCCGCCGCTGAACTGGTGCGGATAACGTTTATAATGATCAGCTGGTAACTCAACTTTTTCAAGCATTTTTATCACTGCATCCTTCCTCCGTTTATCGTTTTCATGCAGCCCATGTACTTTTAGGACTTCCAGGATAGCGGCGCCAACCGTTATACGGGGATTGAGTGAACCATAAGGATCCTGGAATACAACCTGTAATTCTTTTCTTTCTTTTCTCAACTGGTCTTCTGTCATGGAAAAAATATCTCTGCCATCCAATATTATTTGTCCAGCAGTTGGTTCTATTAGTTGAAGTATACTTCTGCCCAGCGTTGTTTTACCGCAGCCGCTTTCTCCCACAAGCCCCACGGTTTCACCCTGCATGATGTCGAAGCTTACATTGTTAACGGCTTTAATAACAGACCTGGGTTTTCCGAAGAAATTTTTATCGGCAGGAAAATGAACATCCAGGTTTTTTACGGACAGTACCAGTTTGTTTTTTGCAATTACAGCATCATGGTAATCAGTATAAGAATAGTTCTTTTTTTCTTCCAGGAAATCTTTTAATACAGCGAGTCTTTTTCCTTTCTGATTGGCCGCTGGCCTGCAGGCTAGTAGCGCTTTTGTATATGGATGAGAAGGAGATGTTAATACGGAAGTACAAACTCCCTGTTCAACGATCTCTCCCTTGTACATTACGATAACTTCATCGGCAACGTCTGCAACAAGCCCCAGGTCGTGGGTGATGAGCAACACAGATAAATTATTTTCCTGCTGTAGTTTTTTTAACAGTAGCAGGATGTTTTTCTGAACCCTTACATCAAGCGCTGTTGTTGGTTCATCTGCTATTAATAATTCAGGGTTACAACTCATAGCCATGGCGATCATCACCCGCTGTTTCTGTCCGCCACTGATCTCATGTGGGTAACGATTGATCATAGCTTCAGGAGCTGGTAGTTCAACCTGCCGGAATAATTCAAGTGTTTTATCCCTCGCTTGTTTCCTGTTGAGTTTTTTGTGTTTTATAAGCGACTCCATAACCTGGAACCCGCAAGTCAATACAGGATTAAGAGATGTCATTGGTTCCTGAAAGATCATGGCAATGCTGTTGCCCCTGATCGTGTACATTTCTTTTGGTAATAAAGAATGGAGTTTTGTAAGTTGACCTGAGCCGTTTTGGTTGAATAAAATAGCGCCACTGCAAATGGCTTCCCTGGGCAGTAACTTAAGTATTGATAAAGCTGTAAGGGATTTACCGGAACCACTTTCACCAACTACTGCTATTGTTTTCCCTGCCGGTATATTGAAAGAGATATTGTTTACAGCAGGGCTGTTTGCTCCGTTACTTCCAAAATGAACCGAAAGATTTTTTATCTGGAGCAAGGGATCCATAAAGCTTCCGTATTAAAACAGGAAAATGATGCTGGTCAGAATTTAAGGTGCCTCACCGTCAGGCCATTGTTGATAAGCTGCTTGAGTGAGTCGATCCCGATCTTTAAATGTGTTTCTACATACTGTGCTGTTACCACTTTATCACTGTCTTCTGTTTTTACACCTTCAGGTACCATTGGAGAATCACTCACTAACAACAATGCTCCTGTAGGCATTTTGTTATAAAAACCTACAGTAAAAATGGTGGCTGTTTCCATATCAATGGCATAGGCCCTTACTTTTTTCAGGTATTCCTTGAATACTTCATCGTGCTCCCAAACCCTGCGGTTGGTAGTATAACATACGCCGGTCCAGTAATCAACCTGGTAATCACGAATGGTGGTAGAGATCGCTTTCTGAAGAGCGAAAGCTGGTAATGCAGGAACTTCCGGTGGAAAATAGTCGTTACTGGTACCTTCGCCACGAATGGCGGCGATGGGTAGAATCAGATCGCCTATTTTATTCCTTTTTTTCAATCCACCACATTTTCCGAGGAATAAAACTGCTTTGGGATTGATGGCAGTGAGCAGGTCCATCACTGTTGCAGCTCCGGGGCTTCCCATGCCAAAATTGATGATCGTTATATTGTCTGATGTTGCGCATTGCATGGAACGGTCAGCGCCGATCACCTCAACGTTATTCCATTCTGCAAACATTTTTACATAATTTGAAAAATTGGTAAGCAGGATATACTCACCAAAATTAGAAAGCTTCTCTCCTGTGTACCTGGGTAGCCAGTTCTCTACAATTTCTTCTTTTGTTTTCATCGTTCAATTTTAATCTCATAAAAATACAATTTTTACCCGCTTCAGCGAACAGTTATGGGAATATTATGTGTTTTGTAATTCGCTTAATATTTGTTTACTTCAGGCTAAAATACTTACAATGAGAAAATACTACCGGTTTGCATTGCTTGGAATGCTCTTTTTTGCGGCTTGTAAAAAAACATCCGTAAACACAGAGGATACAACAATGGTTGAAAAATTATCATCAGCACAAATTGATGCATTTATCAAACAAACGATCGAATCGAAACATAAGTTTGAATGGAGCAGTGCCGATGACCAGATGCTGTGGAGCGCCTTGCAGGAAAGCGATAAGATCATGTCTGTAGGATATAAACCAGCCGATGTATCACTTAATTCCATCAAACTGGAAGAAATCAATATCAATGATGCTGCATGGAAAGCAGCACGCAGGCAGGTGATCGATCTCATTATCAATGAAGAAAAAAAATCAGGAAAAGATGTTTCAGAAGCTACTATCATTCAGTGGGAAGAGAATGTACTTCCGGTGATTGATATTACAGTAGAGCAATTTTCAACAGTGCAAAAACTCAGGTCAAGCAAACTGGTAAGGTATGCCGAGCCCATGGGATATGAGCCAAAACAGGCAGCCGAAAAAGTTACGAGCAGCAGTGGCTGCGGCAGTAATGTAGCAGAGCCGGGCCTGGTAAGCGGCGTTGATTACACAACGATCACACCAGCCACAAAGCAGTCGTGGAATTATACATATCATAATATTCCCAAAGCCTGGGGCAAGTCAACAGGATCAGGAATAAAGGTTTTCATTGCTGATACAGGTTGTGAATTTGACCAGGAGAATCTTGGCAGTACATTCAACCAGGGAAATTCTTCCGGCAGAACAGTTGAAAAGATTGTAACACTACCACGTTCTACATTCCTGGGCATACCAACCGGTTCGGTTGAAACACCCGATGATGGTTGCGGTCACGGTACTTCTATGGCCGGCGCCTGTGCAGCACCAAGAGGAACTGATGGAGCAGCATGCGGCGTTGCATACAACTGCAATCTTGTAACATGCAGGGCTGCCGCCGATGTTTACCTCGATGAAAGCCGTGAAGTGAAAGGTGCTGCAGATGCTTTTACCAATGCTGCGAACAGGGCTGATGTTAAGATCATCAGTATGAGCATGGGTAAGATAACAAGCAGTTCTCAATTGAGTGATGCCATCATTTATGCATACGGAAAAGGCAAGCTGATTTTCTGTGCAGCAGGGACTTCATTTGGCTGGAGCGCAGGCTGGTTTGGTGTGATATTCCCTGCGTATAT
>JAFDXA010000144.1 GCA_018268185.1 Bacteroidota bacterium | reverse complement strand
TATTCATGATAAAATCATGTGCATTCGCAATCTTTGCTGCATTCATTACTTCCTCCAGGGTGGCATCGGGTTTGCCAAGAGCGATGTTGTTGAAGATGGAATCATTAAAAAGGATCACATCCTGTGTTACAAAACTCATCTGGCTTCTTAAAGATTCCATAGTGATATCACGGATATCTTTTCCATCGATACAGATGCTGCCGCTGCTTACATCATAAAAACGCGGGATGATATCAGCGATCGTTGATTTTCCTACGCCGGAAGGCCCCACCAGCGCCAGTGTTTTTCCTTTGGCTAAAGTGAAACTGATGTTTTTCAGCACCGGTGTTTCGGTATAGCTGAAACAAACATTTTTAAATTCAATGCTGTGATTAAAACTCTTTAGCTCAACAGCGCCGGGTCTGTCTGCCACTTCTATCGGCGTGTCCAGCACCTGTAATATCCTTTGCCCGGAGGCTTCTCCACGTTGTATATTGGCAAGCGCTACCACCATGGCTTTGGCCGGCCTCATCACCTGTGAAAAAATGGCGATGAATGCAATGAATTCACTGGCCTGTAACCCGGTTCCTGTTCCCTGGTTTTTAATGATCATGGTTCCGCCGAATACCAGGATACATGCAACAACAATTACACCGGAAACTTCTGAGAAAGCCGGCGCCAGCTCTCTTCTTTTAAAACCCTGCAGGCTCGCCCTGCGATAAATATCATTTTCCCTGCTGAACCTGTTCAGTACAAAACCGGTAGCATTGAAGGCACGGATAATGCGCATACCGGTAAGTGTTTCATCTATGATCGTTAATAATTTTCCTATCGATGACTGCATGTCCTGAGCTTCCTTTTTCAGCCGCTTGGTAACCATGGCAATGCCGATGGCAGATACTGGGATGATGATCAAAGTGAATAAAGTGAGTTGTACGGATATGGTGAACAGTGCAACAAAATAGGCAATGATCATGTAAGGCTCCTTGAATAATACCTCAAGCGAATTGGAAGCAACCGATTCAATTTCAAATACGTCGGAATTCATGCGGGAAATAAGATCGCCTTTATGCTCTTTGGTGAAATAGCCCATGTGCAGGTAGTTGATCTTTTCAAATATGGCTTCCCTGATTCTTTTTACAAGTAATGTTCTTGCATTAACAAGGCTTCGCTGGGCCAGGTAGCGGAATAGATTTGTAAGAATAACTGCGAGCACGATCAGCACAGCGATGAAGTAAAGTGCATACTTCGGATCCATCTGTTTCAGCCGATGCACTTCAAAATAAAAAAGATGTTTGAAGTATGAAGCCGATAAAGAAAAATGCGGCATGGCGGCATAACGTTGAATTTCAGCACTGGAATGCTGGTCGAAAAGAAAATTCAACAACGGTATGATGAGTGTGAACTGGAATACACTGAAGAATACCGCGATCAACGTAAAAGAAAAGAAGGGCACTACAAAATACCTGAATGGCTTCGCAAATTTTAACAGTTGGCGGTATGTCTTCATCTGTTTCTGTGGGTTGGTTTGATCATGGATATAGAGAACGATATACTTCCAGGTATTGAGCCGCGGCTTTGTTCCATGAAAAAGAAGCAGCCCTCGCCCTCAATTGATCCTGCATATTCGTACTGTCGTACGTACGCATACCATTTAAAAAAACATCCTGCATGTTGCTGCTGTTGAAATCAGAAAAATAAAAAGCCACTTTACCACCGATCTCAGGCAACGCTGTTTTGTTGGAGAGAAATAATGGTTTGCCTGCCGACATGGCCTCGGCTACCGGTAAACAGAATCCTTCTGCCACTGATGGTGAAGCAAAAGCATAGCAGTTACGGAAGTACCACGATTTTTCTTTTTCAGAGATCATGCCCAGTATTCTGAATTTGTCTGATACCCCAAGTTCTTCGGCACGATCAAGGAGGAAATACAAATAATCCCTGTCATCAGGTCTGCCGGCGATCAGTAACTCCATATCATTATCCCGGAGCAAAGGAAGCAGGGTATGAAAATTCTTCTTCCTGGTAATTACACCAATGGAAAACATAAATGGCTTGTGCGGTTTATAAGAACCGCTGTTCAGGCAAGGCTCCGGTAATTCGTTGGTACCATTCAGTATGATATGCACCGGTTTGTTTCCCGTATTGCAATATCGGGCAACATCATTCCGGCTGAAAGAAGAGATACATACGATAGCGTCACTCCGGTCAATATTATGCTGAAGGTGTTTGAGGTATTTTCTTTTTTTTGTTTCGCTCTTTTTTTCATCATACATGAAATTGAGGTCGTGTATGGACAACACTACTTTGATGCGCCTGTTCCTTACCGGCAGGTAATCGCTGTTCTGGTAAGTGCAATGCCAGATATCGAATCTCCGTGTGGAAGGAAGTAAAAATTTATTCAGGGAGTGCTGTCTAACGATGGATGCGAATGGCGCAGGTTGAAGCGCAGTTTGCCCGGGGTAAAAACAGGATAAACTCTCTTCTCTCAGGTTTACTTGTTTCAATAAGTTTTTTCCCAGGTTAAGGCAGTAGTGATACAGGCCGGTATCACGGTATTTCATTCTTTCGCAATCGAATAAAATGTTTTTCATGGATAAAATTTAGAGTGTTATTTCCAGGAAGGTCTTTCAAATTTCATACTCTTTAAATTTAAATGCTTAAACCAACATAAATGGTATGATTTTAGTTAAAATTTGTTTTTGTTTTGCAGGAACTAAAACTCTTTATGCCAAAGATAATCCTTGATTGCGACTTGATGCGCC
>JAFDXA010000143.1 GCA_018268185.1 Bacteroidota bacterium | reverse complement strand
TTCCCGGTTTTGCCGGTACGCCCGAAGAAAGCAACGAAGGCCACCTGGAAATGATACAGAGTTCCTGGGTATACGAATGGCGCGACGGGCAGAAATAAAGTCAAATTTGAAAATTACTTAATGATTCAATTTGGAAATGGATACATTTTCAAATTCTCATATTACCAGATCAACAATGAACATCCTCACCAGCCTTCAAAAGATCAAAGCATTTGTATTGGATGTTGACGGTGTATTAACCGATGGCTCCCTGCTGCTGCTCGAAAATGGAGAGATGGCCCGTCGTATGAATATAAAGGATGGCTATGCCCTTCAGCTTGCAGTAAAAAAAGGCTATCATATCCTCGTGATCTCAGGTGGAAAATCAGAAGCAGTGAAAACCAGGTTACAGAAACTGGGGGTGGAGAATGTATATATGTCTGTTACAGATAAAAAAGCCGTATTGCTTCAGTATGTACAGAAACATGAACTTCGCTGGGAGCAGGTGCTTTATATGGGAGATGATATGCCCGACCTTGCTGTTATGCAACTCGCCGGTTTACCCTGTTGCCCGGCCGATGCGGTTCCTGAGATAAAGGCCATTTCGCATTATATATCACCATTGAACGGCGGTTACGGATGCGTACGTGATGTGATTGAAAAAGTAATGAAACTGAACAGCGACTGGGAACACGATAATGCTGTCGCTTCCAAATAAAACAGTCATTTCCCCGTTAATAACAGGCTGCATTCTGCTAATTTAGCGGCTCAAACCATGGCATGAAACTGATCGTAGCATTTTTAAAGCTCATCCGGTGGCCTAACTTATTTTTCATTGCGATCACGCAATGGCTCTTTTATTTCTGCGTGGTTGAATCGCTGAAATTTGATCGTACCAATCCGGCTTCATACAGTCTTTCTCACAATGCACTTTTTTACCTCCTCATGCTGGCTTCGGTTCTTATTGCTGCAGCAGGATATATCATCAATGATTATTTTGATCTGCAGATAGATGCGGTGAACAAGCCCGATAAAATGGTGGTTGATAAATCAGTGAAAAGAAGATGGGCCATCATCTGGCACCTCATCTTATCCGCCGTTGGTGTACTGATGAGTTTATACATCAGTTATAAAACCGGTATTTGGGTGATCGCTATTGCTAATATCATCTGCGTATTCCTGCTCTGGTTTTATTCAACCACTTTCAAAAAGAAGCTGCTTTCCGGAAATGTGATTATTTCTGCACTCACCGCCTGGACCATCGTGGTGGTTTACTTCTTTGTCGGAGCAGCTATTCTCAACTACAACGGCTGGCATGAAGGAAACTATTCTTACGACATGCGCAAGCTTTTTAAATTCACCATCGTGTATGCCGGTTTTGCTTTTATCATTTCATTGGTAAGGGAAGTGATCAAAGACCTGGAAGATATGCACGGCGATGCAAAATACCATTGTAAAACAATGCCGATCGAGTGGGGGGTGCCGGCAACCAAGGTGTTCACAGCCGTATGGATCATCGTATGCTGTGCTTCCATCGCCATCATACAATTATATATGTGGCAATCGGGGTGGTGGGTTACGGCCATTTACAGCATCCTGCTCATCATTCTCCCACTGCTTTACGTGCTTCGTGAGCTGTATAAAGCTGTTATTCCGGCAGACTATCACCGGCTCAGCACTTTCATCAAATACGTGATGCTGGCAGGGATACTCTCCATGCTTTTCTTCAAATTTAATTCCTGATACAATTGTTCACACAAAAGATAATACTGGCTTCTCAATCGCCACGTCGCAAACAACTGCTCGAATGGGCTGAAATAGATTTTGACGTGATCGTTTCAGCAACAGACGAATCTTTTCCCCCCGGCATTTCATTTGACGAGACCGCCATTTATATTGCCCGAAACAAAGCCCTGGCAGTTGTTGAAACCAGCGGTGATCAGCTGCCTGTACTGGCTGCTGATACCATCGTTGTATGTGATGAAACCGTGATCGGCAAACCAGTAGATCGTGTCGATGCTATCAGGATACTGAAACAGCTTTCAGGTAAACAGCATAAAGTGATCACAGGTGTTGTGATCCTGGATAAAGGAAGAGAATTGTGTTTTGCAGATACAACTCTCGTAGACTTTCATCCGCTTACTGATGAACAGGTAGCCTATTATGTAGATCATTACAAGCCCTACGACAAAGCCGGCGCGTATGCCATCCAGGAGTGGATCGGCGTAACCGGTATCAAATCCATACACGGCGATTTTTACAACGTGATGGGGCTACCGGTGAGCCGTGTTATCCAGCAATTGAATATGCTTTGATCTTCACATAAGCAGCGTTAAAAAACTTCTCCTCGCCGTTTTATTCCGCTCTGCGAATACAGAACGGGATATAGCTTTATGCTTTGATGCGGTTCGATCCACCGCCCTGTACCCATGACAGAACAACTGCTGCATTATATCTGGCAATACCAGTATTTCAATACAAAACACCTGCGCACAACCGGCGGGGAGAATATCCTGGTTATTCATCCCGGCAACCATAATAAAAACCAGGGACCTGATTTTCTGAGTGCAAAACTGAAGATCGGCGATACCATCTGGGCCGGAAATGTAGAACTGCATGTGCATAGCAAGGAATGGAATGAGCATGAGCACAGTCTTGATGATAACTACCGAAATATTATCCTGCATGTGGTTTGGATGGATGGCGGCGATACTGCTCTTGATTTTCCTACACTCGAATTGCAAGCCTTTGTTCCGAAGTTATTACTGGATAAATACCGTTTGCTGATGGAGCAACCCCGTTTTATTGCTTGTGAAAAGCATATCAGTGCTGTTGATAATTTAACCATCATTGCCTGGAAAGACCGGCTGGTGGCAGAACGGCTTGAACAAAGGGCACTCCAGGTTGAGCAATTGCTGAAGCAATGCAATGGCCATTGGGAACAGTGTTGCCTGGTTCTGCTGGCTCGCAATTTCGGAATGAAAGTGAATACGGATGCTTTTGAAAAGATAATGGTCAGTATTCCTTTTTCCATCCTGCAAAGACATAGGTCGCAGTTGATACAACTGGAAGCTTTGTTATTCGGACAGGCAGGTTTGCTGGGAAATGAATTTTCAGAAGCATATCCTGCGATGCTTAAAAAGGAATATGCATTTCTTGCAACGAAATACAATTTGAAATCTGCAGCGATACCTTTGTTTTTTCTGCGGATGAGACCTGCCAACTTTCCCACCATCCGGCTGGCACAATTGGCTGCATTGATTCACAACAATGTCGGTTTCTTTTCAATATTTACCGGTTCTGATGACATGCATGAAGTGGCAAAAATATTTGCTGTTGAAGCCAATGATTACTGGTTGTATCACTATGTTTTTGACGAAACTTCGGCCTACCGAAAGAAATCACCCGGCAAGCAGATGATCGTGAATATCTTTCTCAATACAATTATTCCTTTGCTTTTTTCTTATGGAAAACTGTATAAAAAAGAAGATCAGAAAGTGAAAGCCATGCGTTGGCTGAACAAACTGCCGCCGGAAGTAAACAGCATCACGGCCGGTTTTGTAAAACTTAAAGTTGAGAACAGCACGGCATCCGATTCGCAGGCTTTGCTGCAACTCAGGCAGCATTACTGCGATCATAAAAAATGCCTGCATTGTGCCATCGGAAATGCCATCCTCAAAAAACAGGTCACCACTGATAATCGATAGTTACCTGGATATCGGGATGAAGGCTTTTCATTACGGGGCAATTATCGCCGATCTTCTGGAACAACAACCTGTCTTTCTCGGAAAGATCGAGGCTTGCGGGAAATTGTATCGACACATCTATTTTCCCGATCCGCCTCGGCTCGCTGAACATGTGTTTGGTAACCGCCAGTTTCGTACCGGCCAGGTCAACCTGCATATCATTGGCCCGGATGCCGATGGTGGTAATGATACAGGTGCCGAGGGCTACGCAGACTGTGTCGGTTGGACTGAACCTTTCTCCTTTTCCACGGTTATCTGTTGGGGCATCGGTTTCTATTACCGTGCCGCTCTGGATGTGTACGCACTCGCACCTGAGATCGCCTTTATATAGAATGGAAGCTGTCATTTTATTTTGTTTTATTAACTGATCCGGGTGCAGCAGATCGTTCTCCTGTTGAATCTAATAAGTTAAAACAGAACTACATCCGGTATTTTTACATAAATTTACTTAAGTAATCAAGATCAATGAAGAAATTATTTCTAATGATGTCTGCCGCCTTTTTTTCCTTTTATGGAATGGCGCAGGAATCGCAAAGGCAATCAAAAAAAGAGATACGCCGCCAACGGATCAATGCCATCATCAAGCAGGAAGAAGAGGGTGTTATTAAATACAGGAAGCATACGGCTTTCGGCATCAAACTTACAACAGATGGTTATGGCGGATTTCTCGAAATAGGAAGAGCACAATCGGTGAAGAAAGGACTCAATTTTCAATTTGAAATAACAGAGCGCAAGCATCCAAAGGAAGAAAAGCACCAGTTCAATTATTCAAATACAGCCCCGATTATTTACGGCAAAATGAATTTCTTTTATCCCGTTAAACTGGGTGTGCAACAACAGTTCCTGCTTGGCAACAAAAGCAACAAGAATGGCGTGAGTATTACAGGTAATGTTGGTGGAGGATTGATCGCCGGTTTGCTGAGGCCATACATGATCGAAGTGCAGCGGGCCGATGGATCCACAGAATTTGTAAAATACGATGCCAGCGACAGCAGTTTTATCAAGGATGAAAACTATGTTGGCGGCCCTAATTTCGGAACGGGCTGGAAGTATTTAAAAGTAACTCCCGGTGTTTATATCAAACCTGCCCTGCGTTTCGACTACGGAAAATACAATGAAGTCGTTTCTGCCATCGAAGTAGGTCTTATTGGTGAGTTTTATACCAAAAAGATCCCACAGATGCTTGAACAGAAGCAGAAGCAATTCTTCTTTTCGGCTTACGTAAGCTTGATGTTCGGTAAACGAAAATAAAAAGGGTATCTACTATCTTTGCAGTCAATTCAAATTATCTAATAGATGTCGTGTGGAACAGGAACAGCAGACCAGGCAGCACCCCGGTCGAAAAAGCCCGACTGGCTTCGTGTTAAATTACCGATTGGTGAGGAATACAAGCACGTAAGGGGACTGGTAGATCATCATAAATTACATACCATTTGCGAAAGCGGCAATTGCCCGAACATGGGCGCATGCTGGGGAGCCGGCACCGCTACTTTCATGATATTGGGAAACATCTACACCCGCA